>JABBBH010000016.1:92365-169681 GCA_018607525.1 SAR92 clade bacterium | reverse complement strand
AGATTCTATAGCAAGCAGCTAACTGTATTCTTAATTCAGTTTCGGTTGCAGTCATAAGCTAATTCCCTCTAATTTATTAAAGTTATAATACATCCTTAATTTGTTCTGCAGCAGACCATCCAGATAAAACAGCGCCCTCAAATCTAGGCCCCGCAAAGGCATCGCCCGCGAGCACAAGCGGTGGCATTTCAAGGCCCTCACTTAATAAAAAGCTTGCCTCATCATCGGTGGTAGTGGGTTTACTATATAGCCATCCATGAACTTGAAAATCACTCACAGGGGCACTGCCGAAAAGGGGTCTGGCTAATTCGATAAGTTCTTTACCCACCTCGTTACGATCACGATTAAAATTTGCTTGGCTAAACTCACCGCTGGCATGAATGGTCAATGCGGGGAGTGGCGACGCGCCTTTTTTATGGTTGTCACTAATCCAAGCAATTGGCCCCTCGTCTATGGCTAACGCACCAGGGTCTTCAAGAGAAGAGGGAGCATCTAGAACAGCCATAACAGCAATACAGCTTTCGTATTGAATCTTTTGTAGCCGCTCAATAATCCCTGAAGTTAATTGACTGTTACCTTTATCGAGCAGGTCTAAGGTTTGAGGTACAGGGCTTGTAATAATAACTGAGCGAGCAATGATCGATTCTTCGGGCTCTAGTTTTACAATCCAATTACAGCCGTCATGGTTAAGCTCCAGCGCTCTAGTAGACTGAATGACTGTTTGGTCTTTGGCTAAATGTTTAGCAACCGATACCATAGTAGGGACACCCCGATAGCGAGGATGCCCGTTGGGTTGCCCGGGGTAACTTTGATACCACTGCTCAGCGACGCCTGATTTTATCCATTGGTTAACACAGGTCTTAAATTGTTCAGATCGAGCAGTAAAAAATTGTGCGCCATGATCAAAGACAGCATCACCTATTCTTCTGGCGGCAAGGCGACCGCCCACACCGCGCCCCTTGTCGATAACAGTAACGCTCAATCCCTGCGCACTTAGCCTGCTGGCGGCACTCAAGCCGGCAAGGCCTGAACCAATGATTAGTGTGTCTATGACTTGTGGACTGCTATTGGACATTATTGTGAGTTACCTATTTTTTCGGATTTCGTCGACATCGCTCTGAACAATACTTAACCTGGTCCCAGATCTTTTCCCATTTTTTTCGCCAAACAAATGGGCGATCACAAACAGGGCACGTTTTCTCAGGAAGATTAAGTTTCTTATGAGCCATAGTAATCAGAGGACATTATTTATTGTCCATGCTCCAGATACCCGAACCCTTGCAGGCGATAAACAAGAAAATAAAGCAATAGAGCGCTGCTAATTCACCGCCATTAACCAATGGGTAGAATGATTTAGTGCCATGCACTAACCAATAGGCCACCGCCATGGTGCCACTGCAAAGAAAGGCGGCCCCTCTTGTGGTCAGCCCCAAAATAATTAGTACACCACCAATGAGTTCAATACTGCCCGCGGCTATTGAGAGAAAACCTAACTCACCATAGGGATACTGTTGTGGAAAGTTAAAGAACTTCTGCGTGCCGTGAAGCAAAAACATAAAGCCAGCAGTAATGCGAAGCAGTGCATAGGCTTGTTCTTGGTAGTTGTCTAAAAATTTCATGATAGTGCCCCTTGTTTAAGTTTGGAGTTACGTTAGCTAGTGGCTGACTGGTTTAGCGATGAATCGCTTCCAGACAGCATTCGGTTGCCAAATTTTTCTAAGATCAGCCTGAGCATGATTTGGATTGGTACCTAAGATAGCGGTTCTATATTTAAAAATAAAGCAGGAAACGCGCATATTAGCAGTACAGTGCACCCAGATTTTTTGATGACTATGCCTTTGCAACAGTGAGACAAATTTTTCAAAATCCTGTTGACTGGGATTACTAAATTTGATGGGTATATTGATATAGTCCATGCCTAAGCTTGCTACCACAGCGGGTTCATTTCGCAGAGCATTTTCTGCGTTGGCTGGAGCTAGGTTGATAATTATCGAATAACCCGCGCGCTTTATAGCACTGAACTGGTTTGTAGTAGGCTGACCTGAAGTGGCTAGTTGGGTGCTGATAGGAAGATAGTTATAAATGGCCTCTAGCTGACTATCTCTCAAGCTAAATCCAGCTAATTTTTCTATGCGGGTCAGACCATATCCGAGAACTGTGTTAAAGGTTCTCAGATCAAATTTCACTGACTAGCCCCAGCGGTTACCATCGCGGCAGCATAGTCTAGTCCCTGCCTGTGCTGGTTCATAATCTGCACTATGGTCAAGCCCTCTGGATTGGTTGCATTGAGGTCGTATCCAGCCTGCTTAAAGAAATCGATGAAGCTAATAAAGTTATCGATATTCATGCCGCGATAGGCTTTTTCTAAAAGGTGAAAATCACGGCTGACACCCTCAGGCGCCAGATATTCAAGAAAGCTTTTAACGCGTTCATCATCAAATACTTCGCCGAGAATTTTTTGTTTATCTTTTTTTAATGACATGACTTTCCTTAAAATTGCATTGATTCTTAAAGTAGCTCAGCTAATTTTTTTGCCAAAATTTGGCTGACCTGCTGAGGATTGGCCTGACCTTTAGAGGCTTTCATTATCTGCCCCATAAAGCCGCCTAGTTTCTTTTTACGCTTGTCAGGGTCAGTGTTAATGTAGTCATCAACCATGGCCTGATTACTAGCTAATACTTCAGCCACCATGGATTCGAGGGCACCGCTATCAGATACCTGTTTAAGACCGCGTTTTTCAATAATTTGATCTGCTTCACCTTCGCCATTCCAGATGCCATCAAATACCTGCTTGGCCATTTTGCTACTGATACTGTTGTCAGCGATGCGAACAATTAAGGCTGCTAGTTGTTCAGCAGAGACTGGACTTTGGCCTATACTCAAGCTTTCAGCATTGAGTCTTGCGCTTAACTCACCAGAAACCCAGTTGGCTGTCAGTTTGGCATTTTTTGAATGAGTAGCCGTCTGTTCAAAGTAATTGGCTATAGTGGCATGGGTACTCAAAACGCCGGCATCGTATTCAGATAGGTCGTATTGTTCGATAAAGCGTTGTTGCTTGGCATCGGGTAATTCAGGTAGTTTTGAGCGCAGCTGTTCAACGTGCTCGTCGCTGATTACAACCGGTAATAAATCCGGGCAGGGGAAGTAGCGGTAATCATTCGCTTCTTCTTTGCTGCGCATGGAGCGTGCAACCTTGGTTTCACCATTGTATAGACGCGTTTCCTGTTTGATTTCGCCGCCATCTTCTAGAACATCTATTTGGCGTTCAACTTCTAAGTGAATGGCATCTTCCATAAACTTAAATGAATTTAAGTTTTTGGTTTCTGTGCGGGTTCCCAATTTTTCCTCACCCTGAGGGCGAACTGAAATATTGACATCGAAACGCATACTGCCCTGAGACATTTCGCCATCACAGATACCCAGTGAGGTCACAATGCTATGCAGTTTTTTAGCAAAGGCCACGGCCTCCTGTGCATTACTCATGTCAGGCTCAGAAACAATTTCAATTAACGGCGTACCGGCACGGTTTAAATCGATACCTGAAACACCCGACCTGAAGTCACCTTCATGAAGTGACTTGCCGGCATCTTCCTCAAGGTGAGCATGATGAATGCGAACGGACTTGGTTTCACCATTATCCAGTTGAATATCCACCGTACCCGGACCAACCACAGGCTGTTCGAGCTGAGTGGTTTGATAACCCTTGGGTAGATCGGGATAAAAATAGTTTTTACGCTCGAAAACCGAGGTTTTGCCAATTTCAGCATCAATGGCGAGGCCAAACATCACCGCGTAATCAATAGCTTGCTGGTTAACTACTGGCAGGGTACCCGGCATGGCTAAATCTATGGCGCAAGCCTGAGTATTGGGTTCAGCGCCGAATGCGGTACTTGCCGCTGAAAATATTTTGGTTTTGGTGGCGAGCTGAACATGCACCTCTAGGCCGATAACAGTTTCCCAGTTCATGATTCAATCCCCTCGGGTGCCTGTGTGTGCCAATCAGTCACCTGCTGGAATTGATGAGCTGCATTTAACATGCGCGCCTCATCAAAATAATTGCCAATGATTTGTAGTCCCACAGGCTTTTTGTCCACCATGCCACAGGGCAATGACATGCCGGGCAGACCGGCTAAATTGGTAGAAATAGTATAAATATCCTCTAGATACATGGCGACAGGATCATTACCTTTAGAACCAAATTCAAATGCTGGCGATGGACAGGTAGGTCCCATAATAAGGTCAACTTTTTCAAATGCCTGTGTGAAATCTTGCCGAATAAGCTCTCTTACCTGCTGGGCTTTGCCATAGTAGGCATCGTAATAGCCGGCAGATAAACAATAGGTACCGATAAGAATTCGTCTTTGAACTTCATCACCAAAGCCCTCCGCTCGCGTGCGGCGGTAAAGATCTTCTAAATCTTTTGGGTTGTCACAGCGATGACCATATTTCACGCCATCAAAGCGAGATAGGTTAGCTGAGGCTTCAGCAGGCGCAATGACATAGTAGGCTGGTACCGATAGCCCCGTGTTGGGTAGGCTGATTTCAACCAGTTCAGCACCCATTTTTTCATATTCAGCCAGAGATTCACGCACGGCCTTTTCTGTGCCTGCATTCAGACCCTCAGAGAAATACTCTTTAGGAATACCAATGCGCAGGCCTTTAACTGAGTCACCCAAGTTGGCGCTGTAATTAGGTACTGGGCGATCAACACAGGTAGAGTCTTTGTTATCATAACTGGCCATACAGTTTAAAAGCAGTGCGCAGTCTTCGGCTGTTCTTGCCATTGGACCAGCCTGATCAAGACTTGAAGCAAAGGCAATCATGCCCCAACGAGAAACTCGACCATAGGTTGGTTTTAGTCCGGTGATGCCACATAAAGCAGCGGGCTGACGAATTGAACCGCCGGTATCAGTTGCGGTGGCACCGGGTGCAAGGCGAGCAGCTATAGCCGCAGCTGAGCCACCGGATGAACCGCCAGGAACCGAATTAGTTGCCCAAGGGTTTTTTACTGGTCCATAAAAACTGGTTTCATTGGATGAACCCATAGCGAACTCATCCATATTGGTTTTACCCAGCATGATTGCGCCGCTGTTTTTAAAGTTCTCTACCACCGTTGCATCATAGGGCGGAACAAAATTATCGAGCATTTTAGAGCCACAGCTGGTGCGAACACCGTTAGTGCAGAAGATATCCTTGTGCAACACAGGGATGCCGCAAAGTGGCGCTGAATCGCCTTTAGCCAGTTGTTGATCAGCCAATCTGGCCGCTTCAATGGCTTGACCTTCAGTCAGGGTGATAACACTGTTAAAGGCAGGATCTAATGTTTTGATGCGCGACAAAAAGTGCTGGGTGATCTCTGTGCTAGAGAAAACTCTATTTTTTAGGCCATCTATTAATTGGGTAATTGTGAAGTTGTGCATTCTATACTCAGCTTGATCGTGCAATTTAGGGTTAATCGATGACTTTTGGCACTAAATAAAGGCCGTCTTCAGTATCGGGAGCAATAGCCTGAAATGCATCCCTTTGGTCAGATTCTGTGACCTTATCTTCTCTTAGACGCTGGGTTGCCTGTGGAGCATGTGAGTTATCCATAAGGTTGTTGGTGTCAGCTGCCTGAAGTTGATCAACCAACTCCAAGACGCTGCCAAGACGCTGGGATATTTCCTCGACACGCTGATCGTCGATCTCGAGACGAGCCAAGGTGGCTAAGTTTTCAATGGTTTGCTTTTCAATGCTCATAAGAGTTCTTTTTTATCAATTTTCACAAATGCTTAGTTTACAACATAAAGCTTATTGAGTTTAGTTTTGCATAAAGAAAATCACACCTGAAATGCTTTAAAAACCACTTTTTTTAGGCCAACTTGCTACAATGACTCATATGAATCGTTTTTGTAGTCAAAAACGATTATTTTTGCACTTGCTATCGAAGCAATGACCTGATAGTTTCCTGCTTATAACCATTTGCTAATAGATCGCGTAAATGCGACACCCATGGAATTGATAAAATGTTGTTACTTAAGAGAATTTTAGGCCTTTTTTCCAGTGATTTATCTATTGATTTAGGCACTGCGAATACCCTTATTTACATGCGTGAGCATGGCATTGTGCTGAATGAGCCCTCGGTGGTTGCCATTAGAGAGCAATATGGTGAGAAAAAGGTTGAAGCGGTAGGAACGGATGCAAAGCGTATGCTGGGAAGAACGCCGGGAAATATTACTGCGATTCGTCCTCTAAAAGACGGTGTGATTGCAGATTTTCAGGTGACTGAAAAAATGCTGCAGCATTTTATTAGAAAAGTTCACTCAGAAAGTTTTTTCCCACCCAGCCCTCGTGTTCTTATTTGCGTACCCTGTACTGCAACAGAGGTGGAAAAGCGTGCTATTAAAGAATCTGCATTTAGTGCTGGGGCACGGGAAGTATTTTTGATTGAAGAGCCCATGGCAGCGGCTATCGGTGCAGGTTTACCGGTGGAAGAAGCGGTAGGCTCCATGGTGGTTGATATTGGTGGTGGTACTACTGAAATTGCTATTTTGTCACTTAACGGCGTAGTGTTCTCTGATTCTGTACGCATTGGTGGCGACCGGTTTGATGAGTCTATCTGTAACTATGTTCGCCGTAAGTATGGCAGCGTTATTGGTGATAGCACTGCTGAGCGAATTAAGATGGAAATCGGTACAGCTTATCTGTCAAAAGAAGTGCGCGAAATTGAAGTAAGAGGGCGCAATCTGGCTGAGGGTGTTCCTAAAAGTTTTGTACTCAGTAGCGATGAAATTTTGCAGTCGCTGCAAGAGCCATTGTCTGGGATTGTTCAGGCAGTTAAGCGTGTCTTAGAGCAGTCTCCTCCTGAACTCGCCTCTGATATCGCTGAAACAGGTATTGTTCTAACCGGCGGTGGTTCTCTCCTAAAGGATTTAGATCGTCTGCTAGCGATAGAAACTGGTTTGCCGGTGATCTTAGCTGAGGAGCCATTGACCTGCGTTGCTCGTGGTGGCGGAGAAGCACTAGAGGTTATGGGCGGTAAAGGCTCGGGCATGCTTATGTATTAAGGGCTTTGCAGGCAGACACTGCCTGCTGTCGAACTTAGTTTTGGAGCGCGCTCATTAAAAAAGTTTTTGTTAATTCATCCTCGGCAGTTCGGAAAACCTTTTTCGCGGTGCTATTCGGTATCCTGCTTCTCACTTTAGATACTTATACTTCAGTTTTTGATATCTCAAAAACTGAAGTTTCAAAAGTCATAATTCCTGTTCAAATATTGTCTAATTTTCCCTATCAAGTAAAAGATTGGGTATCTATGAATACCACCTCAAGAACTCAGTTAGAGCAAAAAAATGTGAGTCTTGAAAAAGAGCGACTGATTCTTTTAGGAAAACTACAGCGAAGTGCAGAATTAGCCGCTGAGAATTTGCGCCTGCGGCAACTACTCAATGCAACAGAGTTGTTAATGCAAAGTGTATTAGTCACTGAGGTGATTGGTGTATCCCCGAATCCGGCTAATCATTTTGTAACCGTCAATCGCGGTAAAGTTGATGGTGTCTATTTGGGTCAGCCTGTGCTTGATGAAGAGGGGCTGATGGGCCAGGTTATCGAGGTTTTTGATAACTACAGCCAGGTATTGTTAATTACTGATCTCAATCATGCCTTACCCGTTCAGGTTCTGCGCAATGGCTTACGCTCAGTAGCTGAGGGCAGTTCTGACTATAACCAAATGTCACTCAGGTTTGTCTCCCCGACAGTGGATATTCAAGAAGGAGATGAGTTGGTAAGCTCGGGGCTAGGTGGACGTTTTCCTGTGGGATATCCGGTAGGCACGGTGTCATCTATTATTCAGAAGCCTGGTGAAAAATTCATGGACATTAAGCTCAAGCCCTCTGCAAAGTTAGATAGAAGTAGACATCTTTTGTTAGTTTTTACCCTGAAAGATGGGGATATGATTCGGGCGGTCAATGAACAGCGATGATACGTTGCGGCCTTTGATAGCCATGCTTTTAGTAGCAATGGTGCTGCAGTTTTTTCCTATTTCAGGAAGTTGGTTGCATTTAAAACCCAACTTTTTTCTATTGATAATGATCGCTTGGGTGCTGTACTTTCCAGAACGATATGGTATTGAATTTGCGGCATTGACTGGGCTTTTAACTGATTTAGTCTTGGGTTCTGCCATTGGCTATCATGTGCTGATATTTTCAATTAGCGGCCTAATATTAATTTTCTTTCATCGAGTTGTGGTTTATCTTCAGTTGATACAGCGGGTGGTTTTGGTGTTTATGCTGGTGATTATGGTGGCCTTTATGGAGGCAGGGATGAACTCTATGCTAGATAAACCCTTATTTTTGGATGGTGTTTTCTGGCTAGGTATTATTTCCGCTCTGTGCTGGATACCGCTAGATAAACTAGTGAGTCAGTTTTACTCACATCAAAATTAACCTTAATGTAACTACCTTAGCCGAGTGATTTGGTCATGAGTAAATTGATTCTTGCGTCTGCATCACCCCGAAGAGCTGAAATTCTGCAACAAATTGGTGTTGATTTCCAAATAGCTCCTGCCGATATAGATGAAACACCTATGCGGCAAGAGTCCCCTGTCGACTACGTTCAGAGAATGGCACAAGAAAAAACCCAGCATGTGATTAATTCCATCGCCGGCAGTTCAACGATTGTTCTTGGCGCTGACACCTCGGTAGTTTTAGGCTACAAAATATATGGAAAGCCTAAAAATCAGCAGGAGGGTATGGCTATGCTTGCGGCTTTATCAGGAAAGACTCATCAGGTGCTTACCGCGGTCGCTATGGGAAATAAACAGCGCTGCGTATTAGAATTGTCTGCAACCGATGTGAAGTTCCGCGAGCTAGATCCCGAGGAGTGCTTGGACTATTGGAATACGGGTGAGCCTGTAGATAAAGCTGGGGGCTACGCTATTCAAGGTTTGGGCGCTGTTTTTGTAGAAAAAATAAGCGGAAGTTTTAGTGGTGTGGTGGGGCTTCCTATTGAGCAGACTGCACAATTACTGCGAACATTTAATGTGCCTATTTGGGGTGCATCAAATAAAAATATATAGTGGGCTTTGTGATCCTGTTATTGAGCTAAAGTTGAATTATGTCTAAAGAAGTTTTAATCAATAGAGTCTCTGGGGAAACCCGCGTCGCTGTGCTCGATAATAACCTGCTCGAGCAGATTGTGATTGAGCGTGACGCTCAACAGAGCTTGGTTGGGAATATTTATAAGGCAAAGGTAATTCGTGTAATCCCCGGAATGCAGGTCGCTTTTTTAGATATTGGCGATAAACGTTCAGCAATTTTGCATATTGATAATCTACATCTAGCGAAAAAAAATACAGAAATTGAGTCATTTCTTAGTTCAGGTCAAAACCTTTTAGTGCAGGTTGTTAAGGATCCTATTAAAGATAAGGGAGCAGTATTAACAACCGATGTATCAATACCATCTCATAGCTTAGTTTATCGCCAGAGTCGAAAAAAGCTGGCCATATCACGTCAGATTAAAGATGTGTCAGAGCGGGACAGACTTGCCGAACTCTTTGAATTAGCTGCCTCTTCAGCTGTTGCACCAGAGGGGTTTTCAGGACATTTTATTTTACGCTCAGTTGCCGAGGGATTAAGCGAACAACAGCTCCTTTTTGATATGCAGTTACTGCATCACCTATGGAATGATTTATCAGAAAAAAGGATGGAAAAAAGTCCGGTCCTTTTGCATACAGCACCACCCATTTACCAGCGCTTGATTACAGACAGTATCAATAAAGACCCTCTAAAAATAACTGTTGATTGCCCTGAAATTTATCAGGCTTTAAACCAGTTATCCCAACATTATGCTTCAAATATAGCGGTGGAACTATCACAAGATTATCAACAAAAAGATCTCTTTGATCGCAATCATATAGAACCTCAGATTAATGAGGCCTTAGAACAAAAAGTGGCCTTAGATTGCGGTGGCACATTGGTGATTGAGGAAACAGAAGCGCTTTCAGTGATTGATGTGAATAGCGCTTCGTACTTGGGTGATACGGATGATCAGAAAGCCTATTTAAAGGTAAACCTTGAAGCTGTTGATACTGCGGTAAAACAAATCTGTCTTAGAAATTTATCGGGCATAATTATTATTGATTTTATTGACATGGCAGACGCAGCGAGTGAGGTTAAGGTGCTTAGGCGATTAAAAGAAGCCTTTGCCAGAGATCAAGCTCAGCCGACCATTTTAGATTTTACTGCATTGGGATTAGTGCAAATAGCGCGCAAGCGCACAGGTCGAAGTTTAAGCCAAACACTCTGTGCACCCTCCAATAAAATCGGTACTAAGGGGGTGATTAAGTCGGACGAAACTTTGGTTTTTGAAATACTTCGTCAGCTTAGTAAAAAAGCAGTTAGTTCATCCGCTAAAGCTTTAGAAATACATGCATCCCCAGCGGTTATTGAGCAACTTCAAAAAAAATACAGCGTTCAAATAAAGCAATATGAATCTATCGCAGAATGTAGTGTTAAACTCTATCCTCAGCATATAACCCATTGCGACGAATTTAATATTATTTCAACATGACGAGTTTTTTAAGCAATAAGATAATCGGTAAATTGAAGCCCCTAGCTCGACGGCTAGTTCTTGCCGCTATTTTGTTGGTTATTGGCATGATCGTTATTATTTTTATTGGCCGTCAATCCATTGGTCAATTAGACCAGCTTAGACCTGCCCTAAAAACATTGATTAGTTCTTCTACGGGGATGAAAGTTGAATTAAGTCCAATCAGTGGCCAGTGGCCAGAACTTCTTCCAGTTATTGAGTTACAAGCAGTCGATCTGCTAGATATTGATGGAGAATCTGTATTCCGTCTGGAGCGTGGTCGTGCAGATTTAGATATTCTTCAAAGCATTCAGCAACAAACAACCATTTGGCGTGATCTGTCAGTTGAAAAGTTAGAGCTAAGTTTGGTGGAAAATGCACAGGGAAATTGGCGTTTAAAGGGTTTTGTAGGGGAGTCGGATCAGAACTTAGCGGTTATTTTAAAGCCTTTCATTTACAGTCAGTCAATTCGCCTTGATTCAATTGTATTTAATTTGACTTCATATTCGGGTCGAAAAGTTCGCCTTTATGGTGACCAGGTTTTAATTGAAAATGATGTTGATTTTCATCGGTCTCAGATGTCTTTGCGTCTTCAAGAAGACGGTTTACCAGCAAAGTTTATTCTCGAGGCATATGGCGACCCAGCGGATGGGGATGATTTTTATGCAAAGGGCTATTTAAATTTTGAGGCCCTCAATTTAACGCAATCATTAAAAACATTCACTCAATCGTTCATTCCGGAATTAGCCAATACACTGGGACATTCCGAAGTGAAAACTGGGGGTGAAATTTGGCTGGATATTCAGCCCGGCTTGGCATTAAATTTTCAGGGTGATATTGAATTATCTAAAATCCCCCTCAATTGGATTGCTGAGGATATCCCGTCAGTATCCAAGTTAAAAACTCAGCTAAGGGGTTGGTATAAACCAGGAAGCGACTGGGGTACAAGCTTGCAAAGCCTCAGTTTTGATTGGGGTTCTAAAGTTATTACTCCTATTGATATGCTATTGACCCAGCAGTTAGGGTCTAGTGGGCAAGAATTTGATGTTTCATTTAACTCAATAGACTTTTCATTGCTTAATGATTTATTGAGTCAGGGCCAAATAATGCCTGTTGCTCTGAGGGATCGTCTTTTGGCTATGGATCCTGAGGGGAGCCTCTCGTCCTTAAGTCTGGGGAAAAATCAACAGGGGTTCTATGTTGCCGCTAACTTGGATAGCTGCAATATGAGCCCTTATAAAGGGTTCCCAGGGCTAAAAAATATTAATGGGTATTTAGAAATAAAACAGTCAAAGGGGCTCTTTCATATAGCGGATAATGACGGTTTTGAAATATTATTTCCAAGATCCTATAAGGACTATCTTTCAATAAAACAAGCTAAGGGGACAATTTACTTTGACTGGCAATCCGCTCAACAGCTGGTAGTGACCAGTGATGTTATTTCTACAAGCATGGAAGCAGGGAACAGCCAAGTTAGATTTTCTATTGAGCAGCCTCGGCAGGGTGATGATAGAACACCGGAACTTAATTTGTTGATTGGTGCGCGAGATTTAAATCTTGGTTTAACGGAAAAATATCTGCCATTTACAATGCCTCAGAAGTCATCGGATTGGGTAAAAAATTCTATTAAATCAGGCAACCTAACAGAGTTTGGGTTGCTGTTTAGAAGTGGTCCACCAAAGAAAGATCGTTTATCTAGAACCATGCAATTACACTTTAATACAGAGCTTGCAACCATTAAATTTAACCCGCTATGGCCGCAACTGAATCAGGTCGATGGACTATTTTTGGTTGATGACGCAGGTTTCAGTGGCAGAATTATGTCAGCAGATATTGAGCAAGCCCTTTTGACTAATACTTCAATTCGGTATGAAAATAATCAACCAGCTGACAACAAAAGATGGATTGTTGATGGACAGTTAGATGCTGATTTGTCTGCAATGGTCAATATTCTAGCCCAGTCTCCCGTGGAGAAAAATCTCGGTTCTATGAAAGATTGGAGTTTTTCTGGTGAAACACAAACCTTTGTTCATTTAGAGCTTCCAGTCAAAACTAATCAGCTCTCAGAAAGACCGATACCTCAGTACCAAATTGTCTCAAAGATTAATAATGGCGCCATGCAAATTAGTGGCTCGCCTATTGCACTCCGAAACATTTCTGCAGAAATAGAGTTTTCCGATAACATGGGGATTGTCTCAGATAGTCTAGCGGCTAACTTATGGGGTCAGCCCTTAAGCGCTCGTTTATTTAAAGATAACAACCGGCAACAACTCAGTTTTAATACCAAGGTAATGCCTGAAAATTTAAACAAATTTGTTGATATACCCTGGAAAGAGTTCATTTCAGATACTATTGAAATCAATGCTTTGTTGGCCAATAAATCCAGTGATCCGAAGGAGGGGTTTGGCTTAGATATTTCGAGCAACCTCGAGGGCGTAGCAATTAATTTGCCTGCACCATTTTCCAAGCCCAAGAATAGTTTAAAAGAATTGCAGCTGAGACTCCATTTTAACCCTAGATTAAGCAGGCTAGAATCTAGGTTAGGAGAGCTTTGGGTGTCGGATATTTCTTATCAACAGGGTCAATTTGAGCGTGGAAGTATTAGCTATAATCGCGATGATATTAGCCCTAAGGCAAATCAGTTTATTCTGGGCGCTAATCTTCCAACCATTGATATTGATGAGTGGAGGCCAGTAAAAGAGTTGTTCTCAGCCAACAATAAAAACCCTAGTTCGTTGCAAACTGAATTTGATCTTAATCTAGATCATTGGCAAATTTTTGGGACTCGATTTGAAAATATTAGCGCTACTATTAAGCCGCTAAGAAAAAACACTGAAATAGTCTTTAACAGTGATACAGCCGCTGGTCAGGTAATCTTGCCGGTCAATAGCACTGGGGTTCTTCAGGTTAATTTATCAAAGCTGATGCTACAAAAGAGCATAGAAAATTTGGAGCAAGCCATTGATCCACGCAATATAACAGCAGTGGATTTCTCTGTTGACCAACTATCTTTAGCGGCTAAAGATCTAGGTTCGGTATCATTTCAGGTTAGGCCAGAAATATCAGGGGCGTCATTTAACAACATTTCTGGGAATATTTTCGGACTAAACCCAGGGGCATTTGTTTCCGAGGCGCCAACAGATTTTTTCTGGGGCTATAACGGTGAGGAGCATTTGAGTAAATTGGTTGGCCCCATTGGCCTAGATAATATAGGGCATTTTTTTGACACCATGGATATGCCTTCTGTGGTTGATAGTAAGTCGGGGAGACTAGATGCCGATATTATGTGGCAAGATGTTCCCTGGGCTGTCAACAAAACAAATCTTGAGGGTGAATTAAAGCTTAATCTTTCTGAGGGAAGTTTTTATAAGGATTCTGGAGGTGCAGGAACAGCATTAAAATTGGTTTCCCTGTTTAATTTTGCAAACTGGCTTCGCCGTCTAAAGTTAGATTTCTCTGATGTTGTAGGCAAGAATCTAGCTTATAACCGCCTAAATGGAACGCTCAGCTTTGATCGTGGCACATTAAGTATGGAACAGCCTCTAAAAATGAAAATGCCATCAGGGCGCATGAGCATAGCGGGTGATTTTAATATGCTGGATGAGACGGCTGATGCGCAATTGGTTGCTACCTTGCCCGTCACCACAAACCTACCTTGGTTGGCCGGCGTCGCGGGAGGTCTGCCAGCCGCCCTAGGTGTTTATGTCACCAGTAAATTAGTGGAGAAACAGGTAGATAGGCTCTCTAGTATCAGCTATGAGCTCGAGGGCTCTTGGGATGATATTAAAGTCTCAGTGGATAAAATATTTGCCGCCGATTTACCTGAGTAAAGCACTAGACAATAGGCTTAATCAGAAATCTGCTTAAGGTACTTAAATAATTTAGTTTTAGCAGAACCGGTTTTTTCACGACCTGCCTGCCTTGAAAGGTTACGTATTTGCTGCCTATCGGCATTTGGAAAGGCTGTTAAAAATTCTTCAATGGCGTCATTGCCCTCATCAATAAGTCGATCTCGCCACTGCTCTAACATGGCAAAATGCTGCCTAAATGTCTGTGATTGATGATTGAGTTTTTCTACAGAATGTCTTATTTCTGTTAAATCCATATTGCGCATGAGTTTGCCAATATATTGGATCTGTCTGCGTCGTGCATCATTGCTTTTGAGTCTTCTTGCCTCTTTAATAGCCGCCAGAAGAGTACTATCCATAGCAATCTTATCAAGATGAGCGTTTGGCATCTGAACCAGTTGCGCGCCCATATCTCGTAACTCTTGGCTGTCACGTTTTAACTGGGATCTACTGGGAAGATCATCTATTTCAATATCGGATTCAGTCATTAGGTTAGAAATATTGTGGCAAGGCCAAGAAAGGATATAAAGCCCACGATATCAGTTATTGTGGTTAATATCACTGTTCCAGCTAGCGCAGGGTCAATGTTGATGGATTTTAATAGGATGGGTAATAGGGTGCCTGAAAGCGCTGCTGCCATAAGGTTTATGGCCATAGCTAGACCAATAATCAGGGCCATAGTGGCATCTTGAAACCAGAGTGACACTACGCAGCCGACAATAAGTGCATACAGTAGACCATTGAGGGCGCCGGTTGCGAATTCTTTACTAACTAGCCAGCTGATGTTTCCGCGCTCAATCTGACCAAGTGCCATACCGCGAATAACAACAGTCAGTGTTTGACTTCCCGCTACGCCGCCCATACTAGCCACTATGGGCATCAATATAGCTAGTGCCACAAGCTTGTCCAATGTCTGCTCGAACAAACTAATCGCTGTTGAAGCTAATAATGCAGTCAGCAGATTTACGCCCAGCCAAACCGCTCGCCTTGGCACGGTTTTTCCAATCGAAGAAAAAGTGTCCTCGGTATCACTGAGTCCAGCCATCGCTAATAATGAATGATCTGCATCCTCAACAATAACGTCCAGTACATCATCAATGGTGATTCGGCCAACCAGTCGATTTTGATCATCTATTACTGGTGCTGAAACTAAATCATGACGTTTGAATCGCTGAGATACTTCGGTGTCGATCAGGTCAACGGGAATTGCACGTATCTCAGTATTCATTACCTCTCTTACTCTGGTTGTTGGAGGCGAGGTAAGAAGTAAGCCGATGGGTAAATTACCCACAAAGGTATCGTCGCGATTAACCACAAAAAGGTTATCAGTGATTTCAGGTATCTCTTCAAAGCGACGCAGGTACCGTAGTACAACATCCACTGTAATATCTGGACGGACCGTAATAACTTCAGTATCCATCAAGCCGCCAGCGGTATCTTCATCGTAAGTAAGCACTGACTCCACACGCTGTCTATCCTGTATGGACATAGCCTGAAGTACTTCAGGGATTACTCGATCGGGAAGTTGCTGAAGGATATCAACAATGTCATCAACATCCAGACCCTCGGTTAGAGAGGCAACTTCAGCACTATCCATTTCATCAAGAAACTCAAGCTGGATTTCGTCGGATAATTCTTGAAGAACCTCCCCTGAAATTTCAGGGTCAACTAGCTCCCATAGAATACGACGAAATTTGGGGGGAGCAGTTTCTAATTGATGGGCAATATCGGGTGGGGAAAGATTATTTAGGGTATGTCTAACCTGATTAAGCGTCACCGAATCAATGGCGCCATCTAATCTTGATATTAAATTATTTTGTTCGGTTGCTTGAGTCATGCACTTATTCCCTTCAATAGCCCTAAGTAAGCAACAATGAAAAGATAGTTTAACCTAAAACGTATTGCCTTGCCTCGAATTTTGGGTTGCCAATGCCAAATCTATTGTCCCTCACCAAAATAGTCAGCAAGAAGCGCTGCTATGGTTTCACAGGCCTCAGATTCATCGGGTCCATCAAATTCAAAAATGAGTTCAGTGCCTTGACTGGCAGCAAGCAATAGCAGTGACATAATACTTTTAGCATCCACTAGAGGGTGGCCAACGCCAGTTTTTATACTTGATTCGTATCGTCCGGCTAACGCGGCCAGCTTGGTTGCGGCGCGAGCATGCAGTCCAAGTTCATTGATGATAGGTAAATTACGACTAATCATAGGGTGAATTTAACCTTAGTTACTGGCAAGTTCTTTATGAATCACTTGAACCAAATTGTATTGTTTTGAGAAGTGCTCATGCAGTCGATTGGCAATATAAACCGAACGGTGCTGTCCACCGGTACAGCCAATTGAGATAGTTAAATAGCTACGATTGTTATCCTGAAATTTGGGAATCCAGCGTGTCAAATAACCAATGATGTCCGCTAGCATTGAGGCAACATCTACCTGACTTTCTAGGAAAGTTATCACGCCATCATCGTTACCCGTCTGAGTGCGTAACTCTGTTTTCCAATAGGGATTGGGTAAGCAGCGAACATCAAAGACAAAATCAGAACCATTGGGTATACGTTCCTTGAAACCAAAGCTTTCAAACAGGATAGACATCTGCTGTTGATTATTTGGCACAACGGTATTTTTCACTAAATCTCTGAGCTGATGCAGTGTCAGGCTAGAGGTATCAATGGTTAAATTGGCAATTTTGGCGATGGGGGAAATAATACTTTCCTCCCTGTCGATTGCCTCTTTGAGCCCGATAGTCTCATTGCTTAATGGATGTTTACGGCGTGTTTCTGAATAGCGGCGAAGTAGATCGGTGCGATGGGCTTTAAGAAAAATAACATCAACAGCAATTCCAGAATCTTCAATGGTAGTAAGAATCTTGGGGAAATTATTAAGATCGCCCACTAGGTTTCGTGCATCTATACCGACAGCTAAAAGTAATTCTTCTGGGTTATTGTTGGGTTTAAGCTGATTAATTAACTCGGGTAATAAACTCGAGGGTAGATTATCTATACAGGTAAATCCTACGTCTTCAAGAATATTAAGCGCGGAGGTTTTGCCAGATCCAGAATGTCCGCTAATAACCACAAGTCTCATAGATTTTTCCCGCGTTCAAGTTCTAGAACGGTGTTATAGAGTATTGCATCCTCTGAGCAGTTTCTGAGTCTTTCACGATAATCATCGTTTTGCATAATAGAGGCAATTCTAGCCAATGTGCTTAGATGTTCATCATTTTTTTCTTCAGGCACTACTAAGGCAAAAATTAAATCTACTGGTTGATCATCAATGGCATCAAAATCCACAGGGTGGGTGAGTTTGACTAGACAGCCATGAATTTTCTTAACGCCTGATGTGCGACAATGGGGGATAGCCACGCCTTTACCAAGTCCGGTGCTGCCAAGTTTCTCACGGGCAACAAAGTTATCAAATAATCGCTCAGATAGCTCATGCTCACCATTTAGATGTTTGGCAAGTAGCTGGGAGAGTGCTTCGATAATACGTTTTTTACTCCGCCCAGAAAAAGCGCAACGCGTTAATTCTGGGCTGAGCACATCAGAAATTTTCATGTGTTAATTTAATGATCTCTATGTTTTTCTTTATATTTAATTAATTGCCTATCTAATTTATCGCTTAGCGCGTCAATGGCTGCATAAAGGTCCTGATGCTCAGAATTGGCGAATAGTTCACCGCCAGAGACATGTATTGTAGCCTCGGCCTTTTGCGTCAATTTATCGACGCTTAAAATAACAGCCGTACTGTTGATATGATCATAGTGACGTTCTAACTTGGATAACTTGGCGGTAACATAATCCCTAATGGGGTCAGTTATATCTAAATGATGTCCGCTAATGGTCATTTGCATACGCTTCTCCTTATTTACGCATTATTTTCAAATCTTTTTCTGTTGCTAGACGAGGGTATATTCATACTTTCACGATATTTCGCAACGGTACGTCTAGCGACTTGAATTCCTTGATCGGCTAACAGAGTGGTGAGTTTGTTGTCGCTCAATGGCTTTGATGGCGTTTCTGCAGCAATCAGTAATTTTAGGATAGCGCAAACGGCAGTCGATGAACACTCCCCTCCGTCAGCAGTGCCAACATGACTCGAAAAGAAATATTTAAGTTCAAAGATTCCCTGCGGTGTGGCCATATACTTTTTAGTAGTCACCCTAGAAATGGTTGATTCGTGAAGATCAAGTTGCTCGGCTATCTCAGACAAAACTAAAGGCTTCATGGCAACTGGACCATGGTTTAAAAATCCCTGCTGAAAATCAATAATGGCATTAGTGACTTGAATAAGGGTTTCATTACGGCTTTCTAAGCTTCGTAAAAACCAGCGTGCTTCATTGAGATTTTTTTTCAGAAATTGATTTTCTGTACTGTCATCAGCTCGCTTGATTAAGTCGCTATAAAGTTCATTGATGCGAAGTTTGGGGATATTGCTATCATTTAACCGAATACGCCATGAGTCTTTATATTTTTCCACAAATACGTCAGGCACGATATATTCAGTTTCATCAGGTGTAAGAGACTCTCCTGGCCGCGGATTCAGCGAACGAATTAACTCCAATGCCTGCTGAACCTCAGACTTTTCGAGCTGGCTTATTTTCGCAAGCCGAGCCAGATCAGTGCTGGCAATATTCTCTAAAAAATTATCAACTAACCTCTTAGCAGCAGATAACGATTCGGTTTCATCACTCAGCTGATTCAATTGAATGGATAAGCATTCCTTTAAATCTCGCGCAAAAATTCCAGGAGGATCAAATTGCTGTAGGCGTTTGAGTACAGCAATGAGTTCATCCTCTTGCAAGGGTTCTTCAGAGTTTTCATTATCTATATAAGAGGTTATGCCTTGAAGATCCTTTGCAATAAACCCATTGTCATCTACCGAGTCCACATAGGCCTCAGCAATGGCTTTATCTCTGTTTGAAAAATTGACCAAATTAAGCTGCCAGCGAAGATGATCCTGAAGGGATTCTGTGACCTGATAGACGGAGTCAAAATTAAAGTCATTATCACTGGAGACGGTTTTAGTAGTGGTGTTGGCAACATCGTTCCAACTATCGGAGATTAGCTCTTCAGAATTAGGCTTTTCCCATTGAGAGTCACCATCATGCTCGGTCGATGAGGGCTCTGAGGCATCTTGAGCCTTCATGTAAAGATCAGAATCATTACTTAGATCCACATCCTTATTGCTGCTGGAATCCTTTGTACTTGGTTCATTTAAGGCGTTCTCCTCATCGGATTCAAGAAGAGGATTGTTGTAGAGCTGTTCGATTATCTCTTGTTGCAGATCAAGCGTAGATAGCTGTAGCAATTTTATAGCTTGCTGCAGTTGCGGAGTCATTTTTAGCTGTTGGCTAAACTTTAGCTGAAGGCCTTGCCGCATAATTATTTTTCAATTTTCATAGTTATTTTTAATTAATGATATTAGCGAAAAAACGCCTTTAATCACATGGTGAAATCGTCACCTAAGTAAGTTTTTCTGACCTTTTGGTCGGAAAGAATATGTTCTGTTGTGCCCTCTGCGATGACATGACCCTCACCAATAATATAGGCGCGCGTACAGATATCCAGTGTTTCACGCACGTTATGATCAGTAATTAATACGCCAATACCCTTGTCGCTTAGATGGCGAATAATGCCTTTAATATCGTTAACTGATATGGGGTCAACACCAGCAAAGGGTTCATCTAAAAGAATAAATTTAGGGTCAGCTGCCAATGCGCGAGCAATTTCTACTCTTCGTCGCTCACCGCCAGAGAGGCTCATGCCGTCAGATTCTGTCAAGTGTGTGATATGGAATTCATTGAGCAGGCTTTCTAATTTTTGTTGGCGCTGAGAATGACTTAAGTCTTTACGTGTTTCCAATATAGCTAAAATATTATCTCTTACACTGAGTTTTCTAAAAATTGAAGGCTCTTGTGGAAGGTAGCCTAGCCCTTTTCTGGCTCTGCCATGCATCGGGGATTCAGTGATATCTTCACCATCTAAAATAATCTGTCCACCATCCTGTTTTACTAACCCAGTAGTCATATAAAAACAGGTGGTTTTACCTGCGCCATTTGGCCCTAAAAGACCAACAACTTCGCCCTGATTGACAGAAAAAGAAACATCTTTTACAACAGGGCGTTTGGCATAACTTTTAGATAAATGATTTGCGCTTAACATGCTCATTTTAATTTTTCCGTATTCTCTTTGTCTTCCATAATAACTGGAGAGGGTTTATCAATCTTCTCAAGCGGGGGAATTACAAGCTGTATACGCTTCTGATTGCTTCGATCGTCCCCTTTTGCCCGCCATGTTTCATTAGCAATATCATAATGGATACTGTCGCCTGTGATAAGCGTGCCATCTTTGGATAATGAGGCATTGGTTTTAAGCTGAATTTCGTCTAATTCAGGTAAAAATTCAATGGTTTCTGCGCGGGCCAAAATTTTCCCAGAGAGATTATTTTGCTGGTAGCTTGCAGGATTTCCCGTGCTAAGAATGCGACTTACACGATCATCTTGATAGAATAATTCGACCTTACTGGCATTAATTGCCAGCGAACCTTGGCGGATTGAAACATTACCCATATATTGCGTCAGGCCGGTTTTTTCGTTTCTTTCTGCAGCGTCCGATTCTATGAATATAGCTTGAGCATCATCTGCGCTAAATGCCTTTACTGAAAAGCAGCATGCAAGGCAAAAAGACAAGAAAGCTTTAAATAGCATCATGTGTTGCTCGCACCCCAGATTCAATTCTCAGTAATTCAGTTTGAAAATCAGCTGTAAATGACTCACCACTAATTGAGCTATTGGGTGTGTTTAATTGGATGCCATTGGCTGCTGACGCACTGTCGTCTTTAACTAAATAAGTCAATGTTCCCGCAGTCAAGACGGTCGCGCCTTTATGCGCTTGCCAGTCTGCCTTCACGTCTCCCATAAACTGGATAGCCTGAGAGCTTTTAGTGATTAACCCTTGGCTGGCAGAGACATTGATTTCACTGCGTTGGTTGCCAATTTCTAGGGCCATAAATTCAGGTTTTGTTAGTCTTACTTCTGCCTGATCGGAAAATACAGACATTTCAGAGGCTTTTAATGAGTATTTTTTCGATCCATCAGATGAAAATATAAGTGTTTCAATATTGGTCATATAGGTGTCAGCGCTTGGCAGCCTATTCACTATATTAGCCTCTGGGCGCAAAAAAGATTCAGGTGGACTGTCCCAAATAAGCAGCATGCTACCAGTCACCAAGATGAGACATACCATGAAAAAGAACTGCTTAATCATTGATAGGTTTCTAGCAAGGGCTTTAGTTTTCCTTGAGCTTCAAGAATAAGTTCTGCAGCCTCTCTAACGGCGCCATTACCACCCACTTTCACGGTCTGCCAAAGTGCCTGGCTAACGAGCTGGGTATTTCCGTTAGCAGGTGTAATGCCAAGGCCTACCCGACGAATGACCGCCAGATCAGGAAGGTCATCGCCCATAAAGGCGATTTCATCTAGTGAGACATCCATGTTATCGAGGAGTTCGTTAAGCGCAGTTAATTTATCTTCTCGCCCCTGAACAAGCGGCTCTATAGCGAGCTCTTCAGCACGCCGCTTTAAAAGCGTTGAGCTGCGACCGGTAATAATCCCTACCTTAATTCCGCCACGCTGTAACAGTTTAATACCCAAACCATCCTGGATATCAAAGGCTTTTAGTTCTTCACCACTGTTGCCGTAGTAAAGCTTACCATCAGTGAGTACACCATCCACATCAAGCAAAACCAGCCTAATTTTTTGTGCAGCTTTTATAACTGCTAAGGGATAATTCTCTTTCATTATATGACTCCGGCTCGAAGAATATCATGCATGTGCAGAACGCCAATCGGGTGATTGCTAGTGTCCTCCACAACAACAGCAGTGATACTCGCCTTTTCCATTATAGTCAATGCTTCTGCTGCGAGCATATCATGGTTAACTGTTTTCGGGTTTTCAGTCATTACCTGACTCATATTGACGGAGCTAAGGTCAGCTTTAGAATCAATAATTCTTCTTAAATCTCCATCAGTGAAGACGCCCAATAATTCCCCTTGAGTATTGGTTATGGTGGTCATCCCAAACCCTTTTTCGGTCATTTCTAACAGAGCGTTGTGCAAAGGAGTTTCTGGGGTTACTCGCGGCACCTCGTTATCGGCGTGCATGATATCGCTAACCCGCAATAAAAGTTTTCTTCCAAGAGCGCCACCTGGATGCGAAAAGGCAAAATCTTCAGCGCTGAAACCACGAGATTCAAGTAAGGCAATAGCCAGTGCGTCACCCATAACAAGTGTTACCGTGGTACTGGTGGTTGGTGCTAGGTTTAAGGGGCAGGCTTCTTCGGCAATACCCACATCAAGATTTGCAACAGCTGCTTGCGCTAGGGCTGAATTTGTATCTCCAGTCATGCTAACCAATGGAATGCCAAGACGCTTTATGAGCGGTAAAAGGGTGATTACTTCGGCAGTGTTACCAGAATTAGAAAGTGCAAGAACCACATCGTTTTTAGTAATCATACCCAGATCGCCATGACTGGCTTCCCCCGGGTGGACAAAGAATGCAGGTGTACCCGTACTCGCCAAGGTGGCAGCAATTTTATTACCAATATGGCCAGATTTTCCCATGCCAGTAACAATAACTCGACCTTCGCAGGCCAATAGGGTTTCACAGGCGATAACAAATGACCCATCAACTCTATCATGGAGATCATTTACTGCCTGAGTCTCCATGGCCACAGTGCGCTGTCCTGATGAAATAAACTGTTGGTTTGACATAATGATTAACTATTTTTTGTGCATTAGTTGCCCATTATAGAGCAAAAGCTTGGTTTGGTGTCCAGAGTCAGGCGCCCTTGCTAGATAACCACAAGACAATGTAATACAACACATAGGCACTTAAAAGAATGATGCCAGCTTTTCTAGAAAGCTGAGCATCGTCTGGACGAGAACGTAAAGCCAGAACGATGAGCGCGAGCACCAGTAAGGTCATCAATGCCATTGCAATATAGTCTCGACTAAATACAAAAGCGCTTAATTCAATAGGTGATATAGCGCCCGCTGCGCCCATAACCAATAAAATGTTAAATAGGTTAGAGCCAATGATATTACCTACGGCAATATCATGATGACCACGCAGTGCGCTAACCACGGAGGCCGCAAGTTCAGGTAAGCTAGTGCCAATAGCGACTATGGTTAAGCCAATCACTAATTCACTGATGCCCATGGAAATAGCAATAGACTTAGCGCTCCAGACAGTAAGTTCTGCACCACCCAACAGCACAGCCAAACCGATAATAAAGCTAAAAAACGCCTGTTTTTTGGATATTGTTTCTGCATTATCAATACTTTTATCTGTTTTATTAGGTTTAGATCGATAGTATTTAATAGCAAAAATCAGCAGTGGTGCTGTCAAGAAAATAAGAAAAATGCTTTCAAATCGTCCGAGATAGTTGTTATACAGGCACAGGCCAGCAAGCCCAGTGACGATTAAAAGTATTAAGCCCTCTTCTCGAAGTAGGTCTTTTTTCACAGGGATCGATGCAATAAGGAGTGTAGCGCCAAGCACTAACCCCATATTGGCTAGGTTTGACCCCAGGGCATTACCTACCGCAAGTTCAGTGGATTCACGCAGCGCAGCATTAAGAGAAACGATAATTTCTGGTGCGGAAGTGCCTATAGAAACAATGGTTAAGCCAATCACTAGCGACGAAACGCCAATAGAGCGCGCGATACTTGAACTTCCAGACACAAATCTATCTGCACCCCAAACAAGACCAAGCATGCCTAAAATAAGTGCGCCTAGTGGTAAAAATAATGTCATCATTAACTGGCCAGTATGCTTTTTGCATTGTTTATTCAATAGGTTGAGAATGGTATAGTGCGCGATCCAAGATGTCAGTAGAAAATTTAACATAAGCCTGCTCAATTTTGCTTTAAAACGGATAAGATGAATGAACTTTTTCAAATATAGCCGCCGCATTTTTTTTGCGCTGATTCTGCTATTGCTTGCTATGCCAAGCCTTTCGCAAAATATCGAGGACCCCTATCAAAAAATTGAAGCTGTCTCTCAGCAGTTGGTTGGGATTATTGGCGCTCATCAAAAAGATTATCCCAAAAATGAAAAGCAGTATTTCGAAGCCATTTCAGGGTTGATGGATGGCTTGGTGGACTTTCGCTATATCGCTAAAAAAGTCATGGGGCCATACAAGGCGATGGCAACACAACAGCAAACTGCACTTTTTGCGCAAATTTTTCGTCAGGGGTTAATTGAAACCTACAGTCGCGGGCTGATTAACTATAAAGATCAAAAAATTGTATTAGTGGAACAAAAGCCATTAAAAAACGGTCAAAGAACGCTTGTAGTAAAGCAAGAAATTCGCAGTTCGGGCAATGTGTTCTCCTTAAAGTATTCCATGGCGCGTAAAAAGACGGGCGAATGGATGGTGATTAATATGTCGATTAGTGGGATTAATTTACGTGACATTTTTCGCAATCAATTTCTTCAGGCAGCACAAAAATCATCGGGTGACATAGATACAGTGATCACTGGTTGGACATCAGACATAGATTAATTCGAAGCATAGGGAATAACTCAATGAATGCACAAGATGTGAAAGACCTTCTTGAAAAACAACTGCCAGATTGCGAGATTCGCGTTGAAGTCGATGGCAGTCACGTTAATATTATCGCTGTGGGTAAAATTTTTGAGGGCAAGAGAACGGTTCAGCGCCAACAGGTGGTTTATGCTGCCTTACAGGAACAAATAGCCTCTGGTGTTATTCACGCAGTTAATATGAAAACATTTACTAATGAAGAATGGCAGCAAATTGCTTAAGTCAATTGAAGGAACCTTTAATGGATAAACTGATTATCAAGGGTGGAACCCAGCTTCAAGGTGAAATTTGGATTTCAGGGTCTAAAAATGCAGCTCTTCCCATTTTATTTGCAACACTGTTAACTGAAAATAAAGTGACTGTTGCCAATTTGCCCCACCTTCAAGATATTACCACCACCATTGCTTTACTAGGAGCCTTAGGGGTTAAAGTTAGTATTGATGATGGCATGCAAATCTCCATAGAAGCCGGTACGTTGAGTTCAGTTACCGCGCCCTATGATTTAGTAAAAACAATGCGTGCATCCATTTTAGTTCTGGGGCCACTATTAGCCAAGCATGGTGAAGCCAATGTTTCATTCCCGGGTGGCTGCGCCATAGGAAGCCGGCCTGTGGATTTGCATTTAAAGGGCTTGGAAGCAATGGGTGCAGAGATTGAGGTAGACCAAGGCTATATTAAAGCGCGCTCTAATGGACGGCTTAAAGGGGCTCATATATTGATGGATATAGTGTCTGTTGGCGCCACAGAAAATTTAATGATGGCAGCTGCATTGGCAGAGGGTACAACGGTTATTGAAAATGCCGCACGCGAGCCGGAAATAGTCGATCTAGCTCGGTGTATGAATGCTTGGGGTGCCAAGGTTGAGGGTTATGGAACAGATACACTCACTATTCATGGTGTGAAAAGCATGGCGGGTGGTGAATATACTGTGATGCCCGACCGAATCGAAACGGGGACCTTTTTGGCGGCGGCTGCGGCAACCTGTGGCAAAGTTAAGGTCACTAAAGCTGATCCAGCTTCCCTCGAAGCGGTACTTTTGAAATTAAAAGAAACAGGCGCAGTGATTACCCAGGGCGAGGATTGGGTACAACTCGATATGCAGGGTAAAAGACCCAAAGCAGTTAATATTAAAACTGCACCTCATCCAGGGTTTCCCACAGATATGCAAGCACAGCTTAGTGTTGTGAATGCGGTGGCTGAGGGTTCCGGTAGAATCACCGAAACAATTTTTGAAAATCGTCATATGCAGGTGCAAGAGCTAAACCGAATGGGTGCCAATATTGTCGTAGAAGGCAATACTGCAGTGGTTTCAGGGGTTGAAGGTTTGACCGGCGCGCCAGTTATAGCATCCGATCTGCGTGCATCCGCTGCCCTAGTGATTGCAGGAATGGTCGCATCGGGTGAAACTGCCGTAGACCATATTTATCATATCGACCGAGGATATGAATGCATTGAAGAGAAATTAAGCCAGTTGGGTGCTAGAATACGCCGAGTTCCATCTTAGTAAATACGAGATAGTTAAGACCTATGACGCAAATTACCATTGCCCTTACAAAGGGTCGCATTTTGAAAGAGACTCTCCCGCTTTTGAAAAAAATCGGTCTTGAGCCTGTGGACGATGTATTCACTAGCCGCAAGCTACTATTTCCAACCAATCAAGAAAATATCAGAATTCTGATACTCAGGGGCTCTGATGTGCCCACCTATGTACAGTTTGGTAAGGCGGATATAGGTATTGCAGGTAAAGATGGATTACTAGAACATCAAGGTGATGGTTATTACGAGCCGCTAGATCTAGGTATCGCGCGATGCAGGTTAATGACAGCTGCCCCGGTGGGCTATCAGCCCGCTGATGGAAAACTTCGTGTGGCCACCAAATATACCAAAGTGGCACGAGAATATTATGCCCAGCAAGGCAGACAAATTGATCTGATTAAACTGTATGGTGCTATGGAGCTTGCACCAATCATGGATTTAGCCGATGAAATTGTCGATATTGTGGACACAGGAAATACCCTCAAGGCCAATGGACTTGAGGCGCGAGAAATGATTACCGAAATCAGTTCAAGAGTCATTGTTAATAAGGCTTCAATGAAGACAAAATTCCCAGAAATTAAAGGTATTTTATCGGCATTAGAAGCGGCAGTGAGTTCATAATCATGAGTAAACCTTTGATCAAAAGGCTAGCCACGTCTGACGGCGACTTTATTCCTACTTTAGATAAGCTAGTGGCTTGGAATACTGTTTCTGATGAAACTGTAGAATCCCGCGTAGCAGATATTATTCAGCAGGTAAGATCCAAGGGTGATCAGGCTCTAGTTGAATGCAGCAATCAATTTGATCGTCGTACATTAAAAGCCGCAGAAGACTTTTGCGTGTCCTCCGAAGAAATCCAGCAAGCCCTAGAATCAATCGACACTGAAACTCGTGAAGCGCTTGAAGCCGCGGCAGAAAGGATTACTGAATACCACAGACATCAGTCCCATGAGTCATGGCAGTATCAAGAGTCTGACGGCACAATTTTAGGCCAGCGAGTCACACCCCTAGACAGAGTAGGGCTGTATGTTCCTGGCGGTAAAGCCAGCTATCCCTCTTCTGTTCTGATGAGCTGTATACCCGCAAAAATTGCCGGTGTAGAAGAAATTATTATGGCAGTGCCAGCACCAGAGGATGAGTTAAGCCCCATTGTGCTTGCTGCAGCCGCTATTGCTGGGGTTGATAAAGTTTTTACCATTGGCGGCGCTCAGGCAGTGGCCGCTATGGCCTATGGAACAGAAACTATCCCTCAGGTGGATAAGATTGTTGGGCCGGGCAATATTTATGTCGCTACAGCCAAGCGAATGGTGTTTGGTGCTGTGGGTCTGGATATGGTGGCGGGTCCGACAGAAATTCTCATTATATGTGATGGCAAAACAGATCCAGATTGGATCGCTATGGATCTTTTCTCTCAGGCCGAACACGATGAGAATGCTCAGGCGATTTTACTTAGCTGGGACAAAAAGCATTTAGATGCGGTATATCAAAGTATCGCAAAGCTGTTGCCAGATATGGAGCGCAAAGACATTATTGCCGAATCATTAGCTAATCGTGGTGCATTGATTGAAGTGGCTGATCAAAAAGAAGCCGTGATGTTGAGTAATCGCATTGCGCCAGAGCACTTAGAGCTATCGGTTGAAGACCCTGAATTATGGCTTTCAGATCTGCGTCATGCAGGTGCTATTTTTATGGGACGCTATACAGCTGAGGCCTTAGGAGATTATTCGGCGGGCCCCAGTCATGTATTACCAACATCTGCCACTGCTCGATTTTCATCGCCATTAAGTGTGTATGATTTTCAGAAACGCACATCACTGATTCATTGCTCGCCTGAGGGCGCGTCAGAATTAGGAAAAATTGCTTCCGTTTTGGGTAGAGGTGAGGCACTAACAGCCCACGCCCGATCGGCAGAATACCGAATTAAAAAATAACCGCTTAGGGCCATTACTATGAGCAGCTACTGGAGTGACTTTGTAAAAGATCTCGAACCCTATAGTCCGGGTGAGCAGCCGCAGATAAGTAATATCACCAAATTAAATACCAATGAAAACCCCTATGGGCCATCGCCATCAGTTATCAAAGCGATAACTGCAGCGGCAGATGATCGTTTACGACTGTATCCACCCCCTGAGTCTGAAGACCTTAAGCAAAAAATTGCAGATAATTTTAATTTAATTGCATCACAGGTTTTTGTGGGCAATGGATCTGACGAGGTGTTGGCACATGTATTTAATGGCTTACTAAATCATGGTCAAAAAGGCCCTCTATTATTCCCAGATATTAGCTATAGCTTTTATCCCGTTTTTTGCCAGTTGTATGCTATTGACTATAAAAAAATACCCCTAGAAAAAGATTTTTCTATTAATGTAGAAAATTATCAGCAACCTAATGGGGGTATTATTTTTCCTAACCCCAATGCGCCTACGGGCATGCTGCTCGGGTTAGAGCGTATTGAGCAGCTCTTAGAGAAAAATACAGATTCGGTGGTAGTGGTGGATGAAGCCTACATTGATTTTGGTGGTCAAACTGCTGCGGCACTGATTAATCAATATGAAAACCTGCTGGTGGTTCAGACTATGTCAAAATCACGTTCCCTAGCAGGCATGCGAGTGGGTTACGCACTTGGGTCTCAGCATCTGATCGAGGGGCTTAATCGAATTAAAAATAGCTTTAATTCCTATCCACTAGGACATCTGCAAGTTGCAGCAGCGGTTGCTGCGTTTGACGACAAAGCGCACTTTGAAGATAGCCGTCAAAAAGTAATATCTGAGCGTGAGCGTGTCACAAGCCAACTAGAAACCATGAATTTTGATGTATTACCCTCCACAGCAAACTTCGTTTTAGCCCGCCACAGACAGAAGTCAGCTGAAGATCTAGCTCTGCTGTTGCGAGAACAGGGTATTATCGTCCGTCACTTCTCAAAACCAAGAATTGATCAATATCTCAGAGTGACTATAGGTACAGAACATCAAAATAATCTGTTAATTGATAATTTGCAGAAGATTCTTTAGGTTTAATTTAACGGTGGTCGCTCGCCGGCAGTGGCTGTAATTTCCAAAAACTCTGTACCGCGTTTTATGACGAGGGCTATGGGTTGCCCGGGAAATATTTCGGTTATTTGATTAATGCTGCGATGGCGATCGGTCACTGAGATCCCGTCAATTGAGGTGACAATATCACCAGGCAATACACCTGCAATATGGGTTGGCCCCTCTTTAACAACCGCAGTGACTAATAGTCCCGTGGTAAAATTCAATGACAGCTGAGTGGCTACAGCCGGAGTAATGTCAATCGCCTCTACGCCCAGCCAGCCTCGAATAACTCGACCATGATCGATAATATGGGTTAACACTTTCTGCACTTCATTGGCAGGAATAGCAAAACCAATACCCTCAGAGTTTTCATTGTTTAACACCGCAGTATTGATACCTAGCAAGTTGCCCCTCGCATCGATCAGTGCACCGCCAGAATTCCCGGGATTAATATCCGCATCGGTTTGGATATAATTTTCTAAAATAGTTAAATTGAGACCGTTGCGCTGAGTGGCACTGATGATGCCTTGGGTGACAGTCTGGCCCATGCCAAAGGGATTGCCGATAGCTAAAACAACATCACCAATTTCAATTTGGTCAGGGTTTCCGACGCTAATATTTTGTAGGCTTTCAGCATCAATTTTTAGCACAGCAAGGTCAGTTTCAGGATCAGTGCCCACCATGGTGGCGGGTAATTCCCTGCCATCATAAAGAAGAATTAAGATTTCATCGACGCTGTCTACAACATGGAGGCTGGTCACGATAAAACCAGCACTGTCCATAATCACTCCCGAGCCCAAAGAGCCTTGCACTCGGTCTGATTGCTGTTTTTTAAGGCGCTTGAAAAATGGGTGTTTTAAGGGAAGGTGATTACTTCGTTTGACAGTGGTTTTGGTGTAAATATTAACCACCGATGGCGCTGCTTTTTTCACAGCATTAGAGTATGACACAGGGCCAAGCCATTCTGCGGTAGAAAAATTACCCATCTGCGAGGTTGGGCCGCCAAAACTGCGTAACTCAGGCAAGAATAATAACAGCAGGGCTGCAACCGCCAATCCCGTGACTACAGGAAGCCAGACAAAATCAATCATCTTAGATAGAACTTGTTTGCTTGCCACAGAACCCTCCCTAGCGAAACGCTGTTATTAGCCTAACCTTTTGACTCACTATTAAAGATGCATTAATGACTCAGGGTCAAGAATAAGTTAGTGCTAATACCAAACTACTACTTTCTTAGCAGATTAGACAGCTTAGGGTTCGGTTTATCCGCTTTTCTAAATAACAGGATCATATGACCAATAGACTGAATAAGTTGAGACTTAGTCTGTGTACACAAATCTGTAATAACGGTCTTTTTAGCCTCTCGATCACCTACCGCGAGTTTAATTTTTATTAATTCATGATCGCTAAGCGCGCGATCAATTTCTGTAATCACGTTTTCTGATAAGCCATTTCCAGCTACAGTAACCACAGGTTTTAGTTGATGCCCAAGGGCGCGTAAATATTTCTTATCCGCGGAGGAAGTTGTCATAGTACAATGCTCAAATTAATTAAGACTCTATTTTACCGAAAATCAGTTTATGGCGAAATCAAAAAATCGTACTTGGATCAAACAACATGTAAAAGATCCCTATGTAAAGCAATCTCAACTCGACGGTTATCGTTCGAGAGCGAGCTATAAACTTCTAGAAATTGTAGAAAAAGGGCGCTATATAAAGCCCGGTATGGTGGTAGTTGATTTAGGCTCTGCGCCTGGCGGCTGGTCTCAGGTTGCTACAAAATTAGTAGGTCATAAGGGCTGTGTTGTAGCAGTAGATATACTACCCATGGATCCTGTAGCCGGTGTGAGCTTTATTCAGGGCGACTTTACGGAAGAAAAAATTCTCAATCAATTACTCGGTGAGATAGGAAATCGTCCTGTAGACCTTGTAATTTCAGATATGGCCCCCAACTTAACAGGTATGAAGGCAGTTGATCAGCCTGCAATGATTTATTTAGCTGAATTAGCTGTTGATTTAGTGCGACAGGTAATGACCGACGATGGAATATTTATAGCAAAATTGTTCCAAGGTGAGGGATTTGACGAATTTGTGCGTAATACTAGAACAGTGTTTAATGTTGTGAGCCTAAAAAAGCCCGATGCATCGCGTTCAAAGTCCCGAGAGGTCTACTTAGTCGCAAAGGGTCTAAAGAAAAACTGATGAGGATCATGGTTTGAATGATTTTGTGAAAAATATAGTAATTTGGATCGTACTGGCAGGTATTTTAATGTCAGTTTTCAATAGTTTTACACCTAAAACTGAGGTGAATAATCTCAGTTATTCAGAATTTATTCTTGAGGTGCAAACTGATCGCGTGGCCAGTGTGGTCAATAACGGTTTAACCATCGAAGGCAAGCGCGTGGACGGTAGCCAATTCACTACTGTGATTCCTCCTGCTATTAAAGATGATGGACTTATTAAGGATCTGGTCAACCACAATGTGCAAATTATCGGTGAAATGCCAGAAACCCCCAGTGTTTTCTCTCAGCTACTAATAGCGGCATTTCCTATTCTGTTGATTCTTGCAATCTTCATGTTCTTTATGCGTCAGATGCAAGGCGGCGGCGGTGGCCGTGGCGGCCCAATGAGTTTCGGTAAAAGCAAGGCTAAATTACTCACCGGCGATCAAATAAAAACTACCTTTTCTGATGTGGCTGGTGTGGATGAAGCCAAAGAAGATGTCAGTGAGCTGGTCGAGTTTTTAAGCGATCCAAGCAAGTTCCAGCGACTTGGTGGCCGTATCCCTAAAGGTGTTTTAATGGTGGGCCCTCCGGGCACAGGTAAAACATTATTAGCCAAAGCCATTGCCGGTGAGGCCAAGGTGCCTTTCTTCTCGATTTCGGGCTCGGATTTCGTGGAAATGTTTGTGGGTGTAGGTGCTTCGCGGGTTCGCGATATGTTCGAGCAGGCTAAAAAACAGTCGCCCTGCATTATCTTCATTGATGAAATTGACGCTGTAGGCCGGCATCGTGGCGGTGGCTATGGTGGCGGTAATGACGAACGCGAACAAACATTAAATCAGTTACTGGTCGAAATGGATGGCTTCGAAGGTAATGAGGGTGTGATTGTTATTGCCGCAACTAACCGTCCAGATGTTTTGGATAAAGCCCTATTACGTCCCGGACGCTTTGATCGTCAGGTATACGTTAGCCTTCCTGATATTCGTGGTCGTGAGCAAATTCTCAAAGTACATGCACGTAAAGTACCTCTTGATGAAGCCATTGATCTCGGCATTCTAGCGCGAGGGACCCCAGGTTTCTCTGGTGCTGATCTCGCCAACTTAGTGAATGAAGCTGCATTATTTTCTGCTCGTGCCAACCGTCGTCTAGTGACTATGGAAGAGTTTGAAAAAGCCCGTGACAAAATCATGATGGGCGCCGAAAGACGTTCTATGGTGATGTCCCAGAAAGAAAAAATGAATACTGCCTACCATGAAGCCGGTCATGCCATTATTGGTCGACTGGTTCCAGAGCATGATCCAGTCCACAAGGTGTCAATTATTCCGCGTGGTCGTGCCTTGGGCGTGACACAGTATTTACCCGAGGAGGATAAATACAGCTCAAGCCGTCGCCAGCTCATAAGTATGTTGTGTAGCTTATTTGGCGGTCGAATTGCCGAAGAAATGATTGGTGGTATTGATGGTGTAACCACTGGGGCTTCTAATGATATTGAGCGAGCAACCCAGTTGGCCAGAAATATGGTGACCAAATGGGGTCTCACGGAAAAAATGGGCCCAATTCTGTACGGAGAAGATGAATCTCAAGGTCTGGGTGGGGGTAATACCCATTACTCTGAAGATACCTCAAGAGAAATTGATCAAGAAGTGCGCGATATTCTTAATAATGCTTACAGTACCGCGCAAAAATTACTCGAAGATAATCGTGATATTTTAGAGGCCATGAAAGATGCGCTAATGGAATATGAGACGATTGATGCAGATCAGGTAGATGACTTAATGGCGAGACGTAAGGTTCGTCCACCGCATCAATGGGAAGACAATGATTCAGGGTCATCGGGTGGTTCAGCCAAATCAAAGCAGGCGCCAAAAGACCCAAATATTGGGGGTCCTGTAGAGGATCTTTAGTCAAATCAAAAAAGCACCAAGCCTTTTAAAGGGCTTGGTGTTATTGTTTGTTCCATGAATAAAATCAAAACATCTCAAAAACGCCTGCAATGTGGCTCTAAAATCCTCAACCTTTCAAAACCCGCTGTAATGGGTGTACTTAATATAACGCCAGATTCATTTTCAGATGGCGGCAATGTTTTTTCTCAGGCGCAGGTTGATCCCGTTAAAGTACTGACCACTGTCTCAAAAATGATTGATGACGGGGCAGATATCATTGATTTAGGGGGAGAGTCCACACGCCCTGGCGCAAAGCCAGTTTCAGTGCAACAGGAACTTGATCGGGTTATTCCTGTCTTAAATAGTCTGACAGCAAACTTTGATAGTGTTTTTTCGATAGATACCAGTACTCCTGAAGTCATGAAAGAGGCCGCCAGTGCCGGTGCACATATCATTAATGATGTTAGAGCGCTTGGTCGAGAGGGAGCATTAGACGCCGCTGTTGAGACTGGGCTGCCAGTTTGCTTGATGCATATGCAAAATCAGCCAAAAAATATGCAGGACAATCCAGAGTATCGAGATGTTCTCGCTGAAGTATTAGAGTTTCTCGGCGAGCGCAGGCAACAGTGCCTAAACTTAGGTATGCAGGCAGATCAAATACTATTAGACCCAGGTTTTGGTTTTGGCAAAACTCTGGCTCACAATCTCAGTCTATTTAATGGGTTGTCGACAATGGCAAAAGAGTCTCATCCAATTTTGGTGGGCCTTTCGCGAAAATCCATGATTGGCCAAATACTTGATGCAGATGTGAATGATAGATTGATTGGAAGTGTTACAATGGCATTATTAGCAGCGCAGGCAATTTATGGCGCAGGTGGTTCGGCAATTCTTCGTGTTCACGATGTAAAAGAAACGAAGCAGGCGCTTAATATTTGGCAAGCAACAAAAAAATAAGGTTTTGAACAACCCATGAAACGCAAATATTTTGGAACAGACGGTGTACGCGGTAGGGTCGGTGAGCACCCGATCACAGCAGATTTTATTCTTAAAATGGGATGGGCGGCAGGAAAGGTGCTGACCAAACATGCTGGCGGTAAGAAAAATCGTGTAATTATCGGAAAAGACACCAGAGTATCTGGCTATATGTTTGAGTCTGCATTGGAAGCGGGCTTAATAGCAGCTGGTGTTGATGTGGATCTTTTGGGTCCAATGCCGACGCCTGCAATTGCCTATCTCACGCGTACTTTTAGAGCGGCAGCGGGTATTGTGATTAGCGCCTCTCATAATCCGGTAGAAGATAACGGAATCAAATTTTTCGCTGCAGACGGTTTTAAGCTGCCCGACGAAGTGGAACTTGAAATAGAAGCCTTGATTGATCAGCCATTGGTGACCAATGATTCGGATCATCTTGGAAAGGCACGTCGAATTAACGATGCCTCAGGCCGATATATTGAATTTTGTAAAGGTACATTGCCTCTCGGTTTTAATTTGTCGGGTGTCAAAGTGGCACTGGATTGTGCCCATGGCGCAACCTATAACACCGCGCCGCGGGTTTTTAAAGAGCTAGGTGCATCGGTTGTTACTATTGGTAATGCTCCAGACGGTTTCAATATTAATCGTGACTGTGGTTCTACCCATATGCAGGCACTCCAAGAATTAGTTGAATCGGAGCAGGCTGATGTAGGCATTGCTCTTGATGGTGATGGCGACAGGGTGTTATTTGTCGATGGCTCTGGCGAAATTGTCGATGGTGATGAGCTACTATTTATTATCGCCCAGCATCGTCATTCCATCGGAGGCTGTGAGGGCGTTGTTGGCACTCAGATGAGTAATCTGGGTTTAGAGTTAGCCTTGGGTGACATGGATATTCCCTTTGTGCGCAGTAAAGTCGGCGATCGTTACGTGGTCGAGGCTCTAAAAGCCAATCAGTGGATTCTAGGGGGTGAAAGTTCGGGTCATATTTTATGTGGCGAACTTAACACTACAGGGGACGGTATTGTGTCTGCGCTTCAGGTGATGCGCGCATTAATTGAAAGTGGCAAATCCCTGGCGGAACTAAAAGCTGGAATGAGTAAATTTCCACAGACAATGATTAATGTCAGGTTGCCTAAAAAGATAGATATTAGTAATAACTCGCAGGTTGATTCAGCGGTAGCTGAAGCGGAAAGCCAGCTAGCAGGGCGAGGGCGTGTATTACTTCGCCCCTCAGGGACCGAGCCTGTTATTAGAGTGATGGTTGAGGGCGAAGATTCTCAGCTAGTCAATGTTTTAGTGAAGCAAATTGCAGATGTGGTAAAACAGCAGGTTAATTAAGTCTTATAACTGAGTTTGTCGGTTGTATATTAACCCCTAGTCGGGTAGCATTCGCACCCGTTTGGAATAACACCTCCATAGAGGAGAGCTGAGGATGGCAAAGCCGCTACTGGCAGGCAATTGGAAAATGCATGGAACAGCAAAGACCGCTGCAAAACTGGCCGCGGACTTGGCTAATAGCTCAGGGGATTACCCGGAATTAATAGTTTTCCCACCCTATGTGTGTATCCCTGCTGTGGTGACTGAATTATTGGCAGCGAGAAATATTGCCATTGGTGCGCAAAATATCAGCCATCATTCAGAGGGTGCCTACACTGGTGAAATATCAGGTAAAATGCTATCTGATATTGGTTGTAGTCATGTGCTAGTAGGTCATTCAGAACGCCGAACTTATTGTTCGGAAAGTAACGAATTAGTGGCGGAAAAATTTGCTGCCGCCAAGCGAAGTGGTTTGGTTCCCATACTCTGTGTGGGTGAAACCCTTGAGCAAAGACAGCAGGGTCGAGAGTTACAGGTCATCAAATCACAGTTAGATGCAGTGGTTGATGTGGTAGGTCTTGAAGTTGTTTGTGATGCCATTGTTGCCTATGAGCCGGTTTGGGCTGTGGGCACAGGTGAAACAGCAACACCAGAGCAGGCACAACAGGTACATAGTTTTATTCGAGCCGAGTTGGGTTCGGGTGGAACTGACACGCAGATTCTGTATGGCGGTAGTATTAATGCCGATAATGCAGCAGCGTTATTTGCCCAACCCGACCTAGATGGTGGTTTGGTGGGAGGGGCCTCATTAGAGGCAGAACATTTTATCAATATTGCACAACAAATAGTCGAGCAAAAGTAATGGAACAAATAATTTTAATTTTTCACTTTGTAGTTGCCGTGGCCCTGATTGGCTTAATTTTAATTCAGCAAGGTAAGGGTGCTGAAGCAGGAGCCTCTTTTGGAGCTGGTGCTTCACAGACTGTTTTTGGTAGTTCTGGTGGATGGAACTTCTTTAGTAAGGCTACAGCACTTTTGGCTACAGTATTTTTTGTTACCAGTGTTAGCTTGGCAATTGTTGCCAAAAATAGCACAGTAGTCGGTGATATTGATCTTCCTGTACTTAAGCAGGTGCAAACTGAAGCCGTTGAGAGCACAATTCCTGAAATTGATGCAACATCTGACGATCAGCTTCCGGTTGTTGAAGACTAAAACCTCGTAACATACGCACAAATATTGCCCAAGTGGTGGAATTGGTAGACACGCTATCTTGAGGGGGTAGTGGCGAAAGCCGTGCCGGTTCAAGTCCGGCCTTGGGCACCATATCAGGTAGCAGTCTAGCAAAGATTGCTTCATCAAATGCTATAAGATTTTCTCACAAATCCAAGGGCATATAACAATAGGTTCATTTAATAATAGGTTGAAGAGTCGCCATGGACATTGATAACCACTCAGGCAGAACTCAACTCAGCGTGCTTCAAATTACCCTTATCGCCTCCATTGGTGGTTTTCTAATGGGTTATGACGCCAGCATTATGGCTACCACCCAATGGTACTTCACCCAATACTTCAATTTATCTCCGTCACAGCAGGGCTGGGCTTTAAGTAGTGCAGGCTATGGTTGTTTTCTGGGTGCAATAAGTGCGGGTTATCTAACCACTGCGATTAGCCGTAAGTTCACTCTAATGTTGGCGGGCTTAATGTTTTTAATTTCGTCTATTGGCTCGGGTGCTGCTGACTCATTAAATGAGCTCGCCAGTTATCGAATCATCTTAGGTCTAGGAATTGGCATGATTGCCACCACTGCGCCCATGTACATAGCGGAAATTTCCCCCTCAAATATTCGAGGAAGAATGGTGACCTTTCATCAGTTAGCTATGGTGATTGGCTTTTTATTCCCTTTTATTATTAGCCTTACTGTCAACGCATTGAGTGCTCAAGGTTTTAATTGGGTTGATCATGGATGGCGGATGATGCTCTGGTCCGCATTGATTCCGACCCTAGTATTTATAGGGCTACTTTTCAGGGTTCCTCATAGTCCCAGATGGCTGATGTTGCGCGGCAGGCGTGAACAGGCGAAGGCTGTCATCACTCAGTTAACAGCCAATACTCATCAAGTGGAGTCAGAGCTCAACGAAATTGAGGATTCTCTGTCTGAAACATCCATGCCGGCGGCAAAGCTGTTGTTCAGAAAAGGGCTTATTTTGGCGTTATTTGTTGGGATTATGTTGGCACTATTTCAGCAATCAACCGGGATAGTTGCGGTATTGATTTATAGTGCAGATATCTTCAAGCAGGCTTTGGATTATGGTCCTGAAGAGGCATTAAAGCCACAGCTTTGGGTCGGGGTAGTTAATGTACTGTTTACTCTTGTGGCAATTAAAACTATTGATAGCTGGGGGAGGAAGCCACTTTTGCTTCTGGGTACAGCGGGTATGTTTATTGGGTTGATGGCACTTGGTTTGGCTATTTATACTCAGCATACCGGCATGATTTCCATTGTTGGGGTGATGATTTTTGTAGGCTCTTTTGCGATGTCAATGGGGCCGGTGGTTTGGGTTATGTTGGCAGAAATATTTCCAAATAATGTGCGCGGTCTGGCCATGTCAATTGTGATTGGTATTCAGTGTCTGGCGAGCGCATTGGTGACTAATGGCTTCCCAATTTTAAATAAAAGTCGTTTAAATATTGAAGGCTTTAATGGCGCCTTACCCTATTTTATATTTGCATTAATCTGCGTCCTTGCTATTTTGTTTGTCTGCTGGCGAGTGCCTGAAACAAAAGGCAAAACTCTCGAGCAGATGGAAAAATTATGGAATTAATTGCGCCATAACTTATCAATAGGAGCACTGAAAATATTATGATGGTTAAAATAATAGCTGCCTTTATGGGCTGGCAGGTTGCTGGTCTCTTTGGTGCCATGATTGGCTTTTATATAGGTCATTTCTTCGATCGAGGGCTTGGCGGGTTTTCTCGTCCACTTTCCGCGCAGCAGCAACAGCGTGTGGGCACCTGTTACTTTGAAACCACATTTACCCTATTAGGCTATTTGGCTAAGGCAGATGGCAGAGTGTCTGAGGAGGAAATTTCACAGGCTGAGGCCTTAATGTCACGTATGGGATTAAATGCGGAGCATCGCCAGCAGGCAATTGGGTTATTTAAAGTGGGCGCTAATTCAAATTTTGTATTAGATGATTTGATGCAACAGTTTGTAAGCACCTGCGGAAGTATGAATAACCTAAAACAGTCGCTCCTAAATGATCTCATAGCCCTTGCCCTTGCTGACGGGGAATTACATCCAGCTGAGCGTCAGGCTTTACAAAGTATTGCTCAGTATCTGGGAGTATCAAAAGCCCTTTTCGAAAGGCTCATCGCCATGATTATGGCCCAGTCTCAATTTAAAGGCTCCGGCAGTGCCGGTGAAGCTAGTTCCGCAAGCCAGCTAGAGGACGCCTATAAAGCGTTGGGCGTCAGCGCCAAAAATACCGATTCAGAGGTTAAGAAAGCCTACAGAAAGCTATTAAGTGAAAACCACCCAGATAAGCTCATGGGTCAGGGTATGCCTGATGATATGATTAAGTTAGCAACGGAGCGTACTCAAGAAATTCGTAAAGCTTACGAGCTTATTCAGCAAAGCCGAAAATAAAATAGTAATAGGGCGGGAAGTTTGTTGACCTCAACAACCCCTGTACCTATAATGCGCGTCCCTTCTGGGGGTGGTGTGGCAACACATCATGATATAGTTGCGGGATGGAGCAGTCTGGTAGCTCGTCGGGCTCATAACCCGAAGGTCGTTGGTTCAAATCCAGCTCCCGCTACCAAGTATTTTTAGTTGGGCATAAATTGCTATGCCAAGCTGTAATGGAAATGGTGGAAGAATTAGACTAGGATTAGTCTAACTAATTGGTTGAAGATAGACGCAACCCTTTAGGCCGCCAAGAAATTAGCGTCATCAAGGGCGCAAATCGAGGAGCCCCATTTTGGGGCTTTTCTTTACATGGATATAAATGGGCTGTATGCCCATTTTTTTTTCGGAGAGTATTGTGTCGAGTGGTGAGGTTCTAAAGCAGTTGCTTAAGCCGGTGGTAGACTCACTGGGCTGCGAACTCTGGGGTGTAGAACTTCAGATGGGCGGTAATACGAAGCTTCTCAGAATTTTCATTGACCGCGATGAAGATGGTGTTGATATCACTGATTGTGAAAAAGTGAGCCGTCAAGCTAGTGCAATACTTGATGTTGAAGATGTTATTTCAGGTGAATATACCCTTGAGGTTTCCTCGCCTGGCATGGATCGTCCGCTCTATGAGCTCGATCATTATGCTCGATATTTGGGCGAACAAGTTTCATTACGATTAAGATTTCCCTATGAGGGTCGAAGAAACTTCAAAGGGCAGTTGAGGTCTATCGAAGGTGATGAAATTGTAGTGGTGGTTGCAGATAATGAATTTCTGTTTCCGGTTGAAGGTATAGAAAAAGCGAACCTAGTTCCTCAATTTTGAGGCCAGTGGAGTTTGATCAATGAATAAAGAAATTTTAATGGTTGCTGAGGCCGTATCCAACGAAAAAGGTGTGGATAGGGGTGTTATTTTTGAAGCTATTGAGCAAGCACTTGCTATGGCTACCAAGAAGCGATACGAAGAGGGTGCGAACATTCGTGTCGAGATCGATCGCGAGTCAGGTGACTATTCGTCATTTAGATTTTGGGATGTGGTAGCAGATGACGAGATGGCCGAATTAGGTACTCAGTTTACAACTGAAGAGGCGTTGGAAAAAGATCCTACGCTTAAAGTTGGCGATGTATTTGAGGAGCCAGTTGATAATATAGCCTTTGGCCGAATTGCAGCTCAAACTGCAAAGCAGGTTATTGTTCAGCGCGTTAAAGACGCTGAAAGAAATATTATTATTGAGCGATTTAAAGATCGTGAAGGTGAGCTTTTAAACGGTACAGTTAAAAAAGTAACTCGTGATCATATTGTAGTTGATTTTGGTGACAACGCCGAAGGCCTGTTGCCAAGAGAAGATCTTGTAGGTCGTGAAATATTCAGAATTAATGACCGAACTAGAGTTATTCTTATAGGTATTCGTGAAGAGAATCGTGGCCCACAGCTGCTTGTTTCCCGCGCGGCGCCAGAGATGCTAGTTCAACTTTTCCAAATTGAAGTACCTGAAATTGCTGAAGGCGTGATTGAGATTAAAGGTGCGGCTCGAGACCCAGGTCAGCGCTCTAAAATCGCTGTAAGAAGTAAAGATGCTCGTATCGATCCTGTTGGTGCCTGTGTTGGTATGCGTGGTGCGCGTGTTCAGGCAGTTTCAAATGATTTAGATGATGAGCGTGTTGATATTGTTCTATGGGACGATAACCCAGCACAGCTTGTTATCAATTCAATGGCACCTGCTGAAGTTGAGTCGATAGTTGTTGATGAAGACAGTCATTCAATGGATGTTGCAGTGGATGAAGAAAACCTTGCGCAAGCAATTGGTAAGGGTGGTCAGAATGTTCGTTTAGCTTCAGAGCTTACCGGATGGACAATCAATGTTATGACCATTGAAGACGCTCAAGAAAAACAGCAGACAGAATCATTTAGTGTAATAGAAACATTAATGAGTTCGTTGGATGTTGAAGAAGATGTTGCAACGGTATTGGTAGAAGAAGGCTTTACTAGCGTTGAAGAAGTGGCCTATGTTCCGCTTGAAGAAATGAGTGCAATCGAAGGTTTTGATGCAGAAATTGCTGAAGAGCTTAGAGCGCGAGCCAAAGATGCCCTTCTAACTATGGCATTAGCCAGTGAAGAGCAGTTGACCAATGGCAAGCCTGCAGACGATCTTCTAAATATGGAAGGTATGGATAATGAGCTGGCCCTTAAATTAGCGGCTAAAAGCATTATCACTATGGAAGATCTTGCTGAACAAGCAGTTGACGATCTTTTAGATGTTGAAGGCATGAATGAAGAAAAAGCAGCGTCATTAATTATGACTGCTCGCGCACCTTGGTTTGAATAATAGATAAATCATCGGGCGTAATTTAGAGGCGAAAACAATGGCTGAAGTGACAGTAAATGAATTAGCGAAAACCGTAGGGGCTTCTGTGGATCGTCTGTTATTGCAGATGAAAGAAGCTGGGTTGAGTCATACCTCAGCCGATGCCACTGTATCTGATGAAGAGAAGCAGGTTCTTCTTGGTTACTTAAAAAGTCTTCACGGTGAAAAGTCAGGCGAGCCGAAGAAGATTGTGTTGCGCCGAAAAACCATGAGCACGCTTAAATCCGGTAATAAGAAAACCGTTAATATTGAGGTGCGGAAAAAACGTACCTACGTCAAACGCAGTGATGAAGAGCTTGAAACACAGGCAAAGGTTGAGGCCGAGCAAGAAGCGCGAACTGAACAGGTTGCTCCTCAGGTTGAGTTTGGATCTGGCATTGACGATATTGAAGAAAAGCGACAGTCTGCGATAGAAAAGAGACGTACAGCTGAAGTTGAAGCCAAGCAAGCTGAAGAAGCTGAGAAAGAGCGGCTTGATCAAGAAGCCAAAAAAGCGGCTGAAGCTACCGTAGTTGCTGAGCAAGAGGCAACACAGAAGCCTGCCGTTAAACCAGCCAAGCCTGCAAAGGAAGAGGCTGCAGAGCAGTCCGCACCTGAAAAAGGTCGACGACACGCCAAGCCAGTTTCCGAAGACGATGAAGATAAAATTGGCAGAAAAGCCGCTAAAAAACCATCGCTCAAAAGTTCTAAGAAAAAGCCTCGCGTTGTACTTGATGACGGATCTGAAGAAAGATCCAAGGGCCCGCGTCTAAAATCAGGCCTTTCTTCAGTACTTAAAGTTGATAACAAGCATGTATTTAAAAAGCCTGTTGATAAAAAAGTTATTGAAGTCGGTGTCCCTGATGAAATTAGCGTGGCTGATTTAGCACTGTTGATGTCTATAAAATCTGGCGCTGTGGTTAAAGAGCTTATGAAAATGGGTGTTATGGCATCCATTAATGAGGTTATTGACCAAGAAACTGCCTTCCTAGTGGTTGAGGAATTAGGTCATAAACCTAAGGCCGCAGCTAACGATACCTTAGAAGACCAGTTGACTCAGGAGTTTGAAGATCTTAATACAGACAGTGATCAGCAGCCTAGAGCACCAGTTGTTACTGTAATGGGCCATGTTGATCATGGTAAGACATCGCTGTTGGACTATATTAGAAAATCTCGAGTTGCCTCAGGTGAAGCTGGTGGTATTACCCAGCATATTGGTGCATATCACGTAGACACGCCCAAGGGTATGGTGACCTTCTTAGATACACCGGGTCACGCAGCGTTTACTGCAATGCGAGCCAGAGGCGCACAGAGTACCGATGTGGTTATTCTTGTAGTGGCCGCTGATGATGGTGTAATGCCGCAAACCGAAGAGGCCGTTCAGCATGCGAAAGCAGCCGGTGTTCCTATTGTGGTTGCTATTAACAAGATGGATAAAGATGGAGCTGATCCAGAGCGTGTGACTAATGAGCTTGCCGCTAAGGATGTTATTCCAGAAGAATGGGGTGGCGATACGCAGTTTATTAAAGTTTCAGCACATTCAGGTGATGGTATTGAAGAGCTGCTAGAAGCGGTTCTACTTCAAGCGGAATTATTAGAGCTTTCAGCGCCAGTAGATGTTCCAGCCCGTGGAGTTGTTGTTGAATCCAGAATTGATAAGGGTCGTGGCGTAGTTGCAACGGCACTAGTTCAGCAGGGAACATTGCGTAAAGGCGACTTTATGCTAGCGGGTGAAAGTGTTGGTAAAATTCGTGCATTAAATGATGATGCAAGACAGCCAACGGCTGAAGCTGGCCCATCGATTCCTGTTGAAATTCTCGGCTTGGACGAGCCACCTCAAGCAGGTGATGAGTTTTTCGTGGTTGCCGATGAAAGAAAAGCTAAAGAGATTGCTCAGCAGCGTCAAGATAAAGCGCGTAAAGAAAGATTTTCACGCCAACAGGCTTCGAAGCTTGAAAATATGTTCACTGATATGGAATCAGGTGAAGTCAGCAAACTACCATTGGTGGTTAAAACTGATGTACGTGGCTCATTAGAGGCACTGACCAGTGCGTTAAATGATTTTGCTACCGATGAAGTGGCCGTAGATATTGTTGCATCTGGCGTGGGTGGTATTACTGAGTCAGATGTTAACCTCGCACTGACCACAGGTGCAATCGTTCTTGGTTTTAACGTTCGTGCTGCCACTGTAGCTCGACAGTTAGCTGAAAAAGAACAGATTGAAGTTAGATACTATAGTGTTATCTACAACTTACTTGATGAAGTTAAACAGGCACTGTCAGGTATGTTGGCTCCTGAGACCAAAGAAGAAATTGTTGGTATTGCTGAAGTTAGAGATGTCTTTAGGTCGCCAAAATTTGGTGCTATTGCCGGCTGCATGGTTGTTGAAGGCGTAGTTTATCGCAATAAGCCTATTCGTGTTCTTCGCGATGATGTAGTGATCTTCCAGGGCGAACTGGAGTCCTTGCGACGTTTCAAGGATGATGCACAGGATGTTCGTAATGGCATGGAATGTGGTATCGGCGTAAAAGATTACAATGATGTTAAGCCAGGCGATAAAATAGAAGTTTACAAAATCACACAGGTAGAGCGCACCTTATAAGGTGCCTAGAATCTAATGCCAAGAGAATTTACTCGTTCTGAGCGCGTTTCCGATGCTCTCCAAAGAGAGATAGCCTCGTTGATTCGTGAGAATGTTCGCGACCCTCGAGTGGGTATGCTAAGTGTGACTGAAGTCACTGTGAGTCGTGATCTTTCTGTGGCTAAGGTCTATGTTGCCTTTGTTGGTGAGCGAAGTGCTGAGCAAATTAAAGAAGGTTTGTCAGCACTCAACGGCGCTTCTGGCTTTCTTCGCAAATTACTATCTTCAAGCATTGCGTTACGTACAACCCCTGCATTAAATTTTTTCTACGATGAAACTGGTCAAAGAAGTCAGCATCTCGATGCATTGATTGATTTGGCTATCGCCTCTGATAGCGGTAATCAAGAGGAATCCTAATTGGGTCGTCGTCGCAAATCGGGTCGTTCAGTCAATGGTGTTCTTCTCCTAAACAAGCCTATCGGTCTAACTTCTAATAAAGTATTACAAAAAGTTAGATGGATGTTTGATGCCAATAGGGCAGGTCATACAGGGGCGCTTGATCCTCTAGCTTCCGGTGTGCTTCCACTGTGTTTCGGAGAAGCAACCAAGTTTAGTCAGTACCTTTTAGACTCGGACAAATATTATCGCAGTACCTATACCTTCGGAATAAAAACTGAAACGGGCGATAGTGAGGGCGCTGTTGTAGGGCAAAAGGATGCGTCTACTCTTTCACGTCAGCAAGTCGAAGACCAAATACAAAATTTTGTTGGCGAGATAGATCAGGTGCCCTCAATGTTTTCTGCCTTGAAGCATAATGGGCAGCCGCTTTATAAATTAGCTCGGCAGGGCATTGTGGTTGACCGCCCCGCACGCCGTATTAGCATACATGAATACCAAATAACTGACTTTAGGCCAGGCCCTAATCCGCAGGTAGATGTTCAGGTTCACTGCAGTAAAGGCACGTATATTAGAAGTCTGGCTGAGGATTTAGGTGATGCTCTGGGTTGTGGTGCTCATGTCAGCGCATTGCATCGCTACAGGGCTGGTCCCTTTGATGAGCAGCAAACAGTCTCACTTGAAGCGCTCGCGGCGCTTAAAGAACAGGACGCAATTGATCAGTTAGATAGCCTTCTCTTGCCGGTTGATACAGCCGTAAGTGATCGCCCAATGATCGAATTTAATGAAATCATGGCAGGTTATTTTCAGTTAGGCCAAGAAATAAGCGCAAATAAAGTCTTTAAACAGGCGCAAGAAGGCGATATAGTGCGCGTCTTTCGTGAGGGAGGTGCATTCCTAGGTATAGGAACTGTCACCAAAGATGGCAAAATTGCCCCTAAACGACTTATTGTTGAAGAGGCCTAATCTTAAATAAAGCCATCTTCGTAGATATTTGAGCAACTTTTAAAACGCTCAACAAGCCGGTAATTTTTATCGGAAACTAGCTGGGCTGTCTGTAATTATGCACGGGCATCCTGAATTAACAATTGCATATTGGAGTAATTATCATGGCACTAAGTGCAGAAGAGAAAGCAAAAATCGTAGCAGACTTTGGACAGGGCGATAACGACACAGGATCCCCAGAAGTTCAGGTTGCATTGCTGACGTCAAACATCAACAAACTACAGCAACATTTCGGCGATCACAAAAAAGATAACCATTCACGTCGTGGTCTTATTCGTATGGTTAATCAGCGTCGTAAATTGCTAGATTATCTCAAAGGCAAGTATACAGAGCGTTATAGCGCTTTGATTAAAAAGCTTGGCTTGCGTAGATAATAAAAGATTACGGCTCAGTATTAACCTACTGAGCCGTATTTTTATTAAACTCGTTAAAACTACCCTAAAATTGTCAGATAACAGCTGATCGAGTTACTTATAACCATCCTCATCTGTGGTTATAAGTAACCCGAGCAGCAATAAAAATGACAGTGATTCAGGTAAAACTTAAATTAAAGGTAAAACTATGAACCCTGTAACTAAAACGTTTCAATACGGTAAGCATACCGTAACTCTTGAAACAGGACGTGTTGCCAGACAGGCAACTGGTGCTGTTTTATGTTCAATCGACCAAACCACAGTGCTTTGTACTGTCGTTGGTGCAAAAACTGCTAAAGCGGATATCGATTTCTTCCCGCTTGGCGTTCACTATCAAGAAAAAGCTTATGCAGCAGGTAAGATCCCCGGTGGATTTTTCAAGCGCGAAGCTCGACCCAGTGAAAAAGAAACTCTAACTTCACGTCTAATTGACCGTCCTATCCGTCCACTATTCCCTAATGGATTTAAAAATGAAGTTCAGGTCATCTGTACGGTAGTTTCTGCTGAAAAAAATATAGATCCAGATATAGCAGCAATGATTGGTACCTCAGCAGCACTTTCTATTTCAGGTATTCCATTTAATGGTCCTGTTGGTGGTGCGCGTGTAGGCTACTCAGACGAGGAAGGCTATATTCTAAATCCAACTTACAGCGATCTTGAAACCTCTGCCCTTGATATGGTGGTTGCAGGTACTAAAGACGCAGTATTAATGGTTGAGTCAGAAGCAAAAGAGCTTTCTGAAGATATTATGCTAGGTGGTGTTCTTTTTGCTCACCAAGAAATGCAGACTGTTATTAGTGTAATCGAAGAGCTGGCTGCAGAAACTGGTAAGCCGCGTTGGGATTGGCAGGCAGAAGAAAAAAATGCCGACCTAGTTAATGCCCTATCAGGTGCTGTGGCTAGCGATCTAGATGCAGCCTATCAGGTGGTAAATAAGCAAGAGCGTTCAGCAAAAATTGCCGAGCTTAAAGGTGCAGCTATTGCGCAACTAACGGCTGATGACCAGTTCCCAGAAGATGAATTAAAAGATGCTTTCAAGCAACTTGAAAAAGACATTGTTCGCGGACGCATTATTCGTGGTGAGCCGCGTATTGATGGCCGAGACACTACAACTGTTCGTGGTATTAATGTTGAAGTTGACGTATTGGACCGTGTCCATGGTTCTGCGCTATTCACACGTGGTGAAACTCAGGCATTGGTAGCTGCTACTTTGGGTTCAACCAGAGATGCGCAGATGATTGATGCTTTAGAAGGTCGTCGCGATGATCCATTTATGTTGCACTACAACTTCCCTCCTTACTCAGTAGGTGAATGTGGTCGTGCTGGATTTACCAGCCGTCGTGAAGTAGGCCATGGTCGCCTAGCACGTCGAGGTATTGCAGCGGTACTTCCATCGGCAGAAGAATTCCCTTACGCAATGCGCGTAGTGTCAGAAATTACTGAATCAAACGGTTCAAGCTCAATGGCTTCTGTTTGTGGTTCAAGTTTGGCATTGATGGATGCTGGTGTTCCACTTAAAGCACCCGTTGCTGGTATTGCTATGGGTCTGGTTAAAGAAGACGCTGGTTATGCGGTACTAACCGATATCCTAGGTGATGAAGATCACTTGGGTGATATGGACTTTAAAGTAGCCGGTACTACCGATGGTATTACTGCACTACAGATGGATATCAAGATTGAAGGTATCACTGAAGAGATTATGGAAATTGCTCTAGAGCAGGCCCTTCATGCTCGTGTTCATATTCTAGGTGAAATGAACAAGGTTATTGCTAAGAGTCGTGACGAAGTTGCTGAATCTGCTCCTAAGATGGGAACCATGCGAATTGATTCAGACAAAATTCGTGATGTTATTGGTAAAGGTGGCGCAACTATTCGCGGTCTATGTGAAGAGCACAACTCAACTATCGACATTACTGACGATGGCGAAGTTAAAATCTACTCAGAAGATTCAACATCACTTAACGCTGCTATGGATGCGGTAACTGCTATTGTTGCTGATCCAGAGCCAGGCACTATCTATGACGGTAAAGTGGTACGTATTGTTGATTTCGGTGCTTTTGTTAACTTTATGCCAGGTACTGACGGTCTAGTACATATTTCTCAGATCGCTGATAAGCGTGTTGAGAAAGTGACTGACTACCTCAGCGAAGGTCAGGATGTACGCGTTAAGGTACTTGAAATTGATAACCGCGGTCGAGTTAAGCTATCTATTAAAGAAGCTCAGCTAGAAGAAGGCGGTGCGGCTGAAGAGCCTGCTGAGACGACTGAAGACTAGTTTCTAAGTTGTTAATAAAAACCCCTAGCGGCTCAGTCGGTAGGGGTTTTTTATTGCCTGATAAAATTGTCTAGGCAGACGCTAGATCAAATAGCTCATTAGCATGGGATAACGTTTGATCGGTCACCTTAGCGCCACCCAGCATGCGAGCAAGTTCCTCAATGCGCTGTGCTTTATTCATAGCAATAATACTGGATTCTGCACGAGTATCTGCCGTGATCTTACTTACTAGGTAATGCTGATGAGCATGAGCCGCTACCTGCGGCTGATGGGTCACACTAATCACTTGCCCCTGTTCGCCGAGCTGTTTTAAAAGCTTACCCACAGTATCCGCTGTGCTGCCTCCGATACCCACATCAACCTCATCAAAAACTAGGGTGGGGATACTGCTATTAGCGGCCGCAACCACTTGGATCGCAAGACTGACTCGTGAAAGTTCGCCGCCAGAAGCAATTTTTGCCAGTGGTTTATGGGGTTGCCCTGGATTAGTGGCAATAACCAGCTCAATCGCTTCTAGCCCATAGGATTTAAAATTATTCTCTTCTAATGGCGTTAACTGAACTAATAGCTCCGCGCCCTCCATAGAAAGTTGCTGCAACTGTTGATTGATTTGCGCAGACATTCGAACAGCACCCTTAGCTCTGGCCTGACTCAAGTCTTTAGCAAGAGTGGTATATTCTATGGCTAGCTGATCTAACTGTTGTTGCATTCCCTCTAGGCTTTGATCACCTGCAGTTAGTGCTTTCAGTTCCGTTTCAATTTCAGTTAACTTGTCAGCCAATTGATAGGATTCAATTCTATGCTTGCGTGCTAGCTGAAAGATTACCCCTAATTCATCTTCAATGTGCTTAAGGCGCTCTGGGTTAGCTTCAAAAAGATCAATATGCTGCTCAATACTGTGAATAGCTTCATCGACTTGAATTAAGCCAGCCTGAAGTAGTTGTTCAGCTTCCTGAAGGGCCTCTGGTTTATGTTTCAGCTGCGCTAGTATTGAAAGTGATTGGCTGAATCCTGCGCGAAGATTAAAGCTCTCCTGCTGATCGCATAGGGCCAATAACTGTTGGCTGTCATGAATAATTTGCTCTGCATTGGCTAAATTTTGCTGCTCAGCCTCAAGATCTTTTAAGTAGCTCGGCTCTAAATTGAGCGACCGCAATTCCTCAGCCTGAAATTCTAATAACTCCTTGCGCGCTGAAAGCTCTTCCGAATGCTCGGCAAGGTTATTTAACTGTTTGGACGCTGTATGCCATTGCTGAAAGCACTGTTCTACCTGTTGGGCCAGAGAATAACAGCCGGTAAATTCATCCAGCAGATTACGATGGGTACTGCGGCGAAGTAGTGACTGATGTTCATGCTGACTGTGCAGATCAACCAGTAGGTCACCCAGCTGTTGTAACTGTTGCATGGTACAGGGCTGACCATTGATATAGCCCCTTGAGCGCCCCTCGGTGTTATAAGTACGACGTAAGATGCATTCGCCATCATCGGCATAATCTTGCGCCTCTAACCATCGCTTCGCATCGCTTAAGGTTGAAACATCAAAGCTTGCAGATATTTGTGCCCGATCCTTACCTTGCCGAATAGTACCAGTATCCGCGCGATCGCCCAGTGCCATGCTCAGTGCGTCAAGAATAAGCGACTTGCCAGCACCGGTTTCACCGGTGATAGCCGTAGTACCCCGAGAAAATTCAATTTCTAGGGTATCGACTAGCGTGTAGTTATTGATTGTAATTGACAGTAGCAAGGTAAAAAGTCACCAAAAAACGATTGAAAATTATTTTCAGGCACAAATCATGAAATTTACACTTGAAACTCCATAAGTTGCCCCCATCTGTAGTATCAGCGTAAGAACATTTTTTATCAACAATCCAAGTGAATTATAAGGAGTTGGCGTGTCTCAAGATACTAACCAAGAGGATACTTCGGCTAAATCAGAGCAGCCTGAGGTTAATACTGAAGAAAAACTGCAAGCTGAAGCTGAAATTGATCAACCTGAGCAATCAGAGCCGCAATCAGAACAGCAGGCTATAACTGAAGCCGAGGAGCTTCAGCAAAAGTTAAGTACATTAGGTGAACAACTACTGCGTGAGCAGGCTGAGATGCAAAACGTGCGCCGCAGAGCGCAACGCGATGTTGAAAGTGCGCACAAATTTGCCCTTGAGAAATTTGCTACGGAATTACTCTCTGTAGTAGATAACCTAGAGCGTGCCATTGGGGCCATAGATGCAGAAGATGAGTCGCAAAAAGCGGTTGCTGAAGGTCTAGAGCTTACCTTAAAAACGTTTATTGATGTACTCACAAAGCACAGTGTTGTGCCTGTTGATCCAGAGGGTCAGCCCTTTGATGCCGATCTACATCAAGCGGTCAGTATGGTACCCAATGCCGAGGTTGAACCAAACACGGTGATTAATGTGTTTCAGAAAGGCTACACATTAAATGGTCGCCTAATCAGACCGGCCATGGTTGTGGTATCTACCTCAGCCTAATTAAAAACTTATTTTCTTACCCTTGAATTATTTAAAACTGCACCCACATTAAGAGTAAGAGATTAGAAATTTAAACCCCTGTTAATAAACCCTATTAACAGATGTAAAGAAACATTGATGGAGAAGAAGTAATGGGAAAGATTATCGGAATTGATTTGGGAACCACCAACTCATGTGTTGCTGTACTAGAGGGCGATGCGCCCAAAGTTATTGAAAACGCTGAGGGTGCCCGAACTACACCATCTGTTATTGCCTATGCAGATGATGGTGAAATTTTAGCGGGACAGTCGGCCAAGCGTCAGGCGGTCACAAACCCAGAAAACACGATTTATGCGGTTAAGCGTCTAATTGGCCGTCGTTTTGATGACAAGGTCGTTCAAAAAGACATCAGTATGGTGCCTTATAAGATTGTTAAAGCTGATAATGGTGATGCATGGGTCGAAGTAAAAGGCGAAAGCAAAGCTGCGCCACAGGTATCTGCAGAAATTCTTAAGAAAATGAAGAAAACTGCCGAAGACTACTTAGGTGAGACAGTTTCTGAAGCGGTTATCACCGTGCCTGCTTATTTTAACGATTCTCAGCGTCAAGCCACTAAGGATGCTGGACGTATCGCAGGGCTTGAAGTTAAACGTATTATCAACGAGCCAACAGCAGCGGCGCTAGCCTATGGTATTGATAAGAGCGAAGGCGACAGTGTTATTGCGGTATACGACTTAGGTGGTGGTACCTTTGATATTTCCATTATTGAGATTGCCGATGTTGATGGCGAAAAACAATTTGAAGTATTGGCTACCAATGGTGACACATTCCTAGGGGGTGAAGACTTTGATTTACGTCTTATTGAATATTTGTCAACGGAATTTAAAGCGGATAGTGGTGTCGACTTAGCGGGTGACCCGCTAGCTATGCAAAGACTTAAAGAAGCTGCTGAAAAAGCTAAAATCGAGCTTTCTTCAAGCACCCAGACTGAAGTTAACTTGCCTTATATTACGGCTGATGCCTCAGGTCCTAAGCACTTAGTCGTTAAACTCACTAGAGCCAAACTTGAGTCTCTCGTTGAAGAATTAGTCGAGCGTTCATTAAGCCCGCTAAAAGTAGCACTAAAAGATGCGGGTAAGTCCGCTTCTGAAATTGACGAGGTTATTCTTGTCGGCGGTCAGACGCGTATGCCTCTAGTGCAAGAGAAAGTCACAGAGTTCTTCGGCAAAGAGCCGCGTAAAGATGTGAACCCAGATGAAGCCGTAGCTGTTGGTGCATCTCTACAAGGCGCTGTACTTGCAGGTGATGTAACAGATGTATTGTTGCTAGATGTAACCCCGCTAAGCCTAGGTATTGAAACCATGGGTGCAGTTGCTACGCCAGTGATTGAGAAAAATACCACGATTCCAACTAAGAAGTCGCAGGTGTTTTCTACCGCTGATGACAATCAAACCGCTGTAACTATTCACGTAGTTCAGGGTGAGCGCAAACAGGCTGCACAGAACAAGTCACTGGGTCGTTTTGATTTGGCTGATATTCCACCGGCGCCAAGAGGCATGCCACAAATCGAAGTTACCTTTGATATTGATGCTAACGGTATTCTGAATGTTGGTGCCAAAGACAAGGCAACCGGTAAAGAGCAGTCTATTGTGATTAAAGCTTCTTCAGGTCTATCTGATGAAGAAATCGATGCAATGGTTGCAGATGCTGAAGCGAATGCTGCAGAAGATACCAAATTCGAGGAGCTAGCCCAGGCGCGTAACACTGCAGATGGACTTGCTCATGCGGCTAAGAAAACTTTGGAAGAAGCGGGTGATAAGGCTTCTGATGAAGAAAAATCAGCTATCGAGACAGCCATTGCCAAGGTAGAAGAAGCGGTTAAGGGTGATGATAAAGATGCGATGGATACTGCAGCAAAAGAATTGTCAGAAGCATCGGCAACCCTAGCGCAGAAACTCTATGCAGAGCAGCAGGCTGAAGAAGGTCAGGGTGAATCTGCTGAGCAACCTGCCGATGATGCTATGGATGCTGAGTTCGAAGAGGTTGATGAAACTCAGAAAGACAGCAAGTAAACATCGATTTAATGGTTACTTACTCTAGGCGCGAACAATGTTCGCGCCTTTATTTATTTATCTAGGAATAAAAGCTCGTTATGGCAAAACGCGACTACTATGAAGTTTTGGGTGTGGATAAATCGGCTTCTGATCCTGAGATCAAGAAAGCCTTTCGTCGTGTAGCGATGAAGCATCATCCTGACCGCAATCCTGACAATAAAAGTTCAGAAGAAAAGTTTAAAGAAGCTCAAGAAGCCTACGAAATTCTTGGTGATGGTGATAAAAAATCAGCCTATGATCGCTTTGGGCATGCCGGCGTCGACGGTAATTCTGGCGGCGGTCGCGGTGGCTTCGATACCTCAGGTTTTGGCGATGCATTTGGCGATGTATTTGGTGATATTTTCGGGGGTGGCGGTGGTGGCCGTCGCGCCGGTCCCGCCAGAGGTGCAGATCTTCGCTACGATCTTGAGTTAGATTTAGAAGATGCGGTAAAAGGTAAGATTATCAAAATTGATGTACCGAGGTCTGTCCACTGTAATACCTGTGATGGTACCGGTGCACGACCAGGATCATCGCCAGTAAACTGTGGTACCTGTGGTGGTTTAGGTCAGGTGCGGATGTCACAAGGCTTTTTCCAAGTTCAACAGACCTGCCCACAATGTGGTGGATCAGGGCAGGTTATTGCTGATGCCTGTGTCGACTGTCATGGCCGTGGTACCAAAGAAGAATATACAAAACTTTCCGTTAAGATTCCTGCAGGCGTAGATACAGGTGATCGAATCCGTCTAGGTGGAAAAGGTGAAGCCGGCCCCAATGGTGGCCCGGTGGGGGATCTATACGTTCAGGTTCATGTGCGCGAGCACTCCATCTTTGTTCGCGATGCCAGTCATTTACACTGTGAAGTTCCGATTAGCTTCGCGCAGGCAGCCCTGGGTGGCGTGCTGGAAGTTCCAACTTTAACCGGCAAAGTAAAACTAAAAATTCCTGCTGAGACACAGAGCGGCAAGGTATTTAGATTGCGAGGAAAGGGCGTGGCACCGGTCCGCGGCGGCGGCACAGGCGATTTGCTTTGTCGTGTGGTTTTGGAAACGCCAGTTAATTTGGGTGAAGATCAGCGTGCACTACTAGAAAGCTTTGATAAAAGCTTGATGGGCAAAGATAAGCACTCGCCAAGAACCTCCAGTTGGTTTGATGGAGTGAAAAAATTCTTCGATAATCTTACCGGTTAGAGTAGAGTTACCCCTAATGACAAAATTTTGGACAATAAAATGATCAATATAGCCATAACTGGAGCGGGTGGACGCATGGGTAAAGCCTTAATTGAGGCGGTTACTCAGACCGATGGTCTACAACTAAGTGCGGCAATTGAACGCCCAGACAGCTCGCTTATTGGAGTTGACTCAGGTGAGTTAGCGGGAATAGGCAGAAACAGTATAACTGTGGTGTCATCACTACAAGAGGTTGTTGATCAGTTTGATGTTCTCATTGATTTTAGCACCCCAGCTTCAACAGCAGCTAATATTGCCCTATGCGCTGAGCAGAGTAAAAAAATTGTTGTGGGTACAACCGGCTTCGATGAGCAGCAACTAAAAAATATTAATCAGGCTAGTGAAAAGACCGCTATTTGTATGGCATCTAACTATGCCACCGGGGTTAACCTGTGCTTTAAACTGGCCGAAATTGCCGCATCAATTTTGGGTGACGATGTGGATATCGAAATTTCAGAGACACATCATCGTCATAAGGTGGATGCTCCCTCGGGTACTGCATTGTCGCTAGGTGAGTCTGTGGCTGGCGCACTGAATCGTGACCTTAAAGAAGTAGCTGTCTATGGCCGAGAGGGTCAAACAGGCGCAAGAGATCGTCAAACCATTGGTTTTGCGACCCAGCGAGCAGGTGACGTCGTTGGTGACCATACAGTGTTATTTGCCGCTGAAGGTGAGCGTGTAGAAATTACCCATAAAGCCTCAAGTCGCATGGCATTTGCTCGGGGTGCACTGCGTGCTGCAAAGTGGCTGAGTGAGAAGCCATCTGGCCTTCATAGTATGCAGGACGTACTCAGTCTAAATGTATAATTTTGGTAGCTCCAATAAATTTGAAATTTAGATAAAATAAATTTATCAATGATGGACAAAACAGGTCCATTTGCCCTAAAATGCATTCTCAGATTCGTTAACAAATAACGGCACTGGCCCGAGAGGTTGATATACTGAATATTTCTTATAAAAGCGAGATGAGACAAATTGTCCCATCTCGTTTTTTTGCAAATAATCAAAAGGCTTTTCGGTTTTATCCTACCAGATAGACTCATTATAATTTAGGAGGTTGTGTGAATTCCCAGACCAATCGGGAGGCTGTTCTTGCGCTCGCAGATGGAACAATTTTCAGAGGTACCGCTATCGGTGCCGAGGGTCAATCTATTGGTGAAGTGGTTTTTAACACTGCACTAACGGGTTACCAAGAAATTCTCACAGACCCCTCATATGCCCATCAAATTGTTACCCTAACTTACCCTCATATTGGTAATGTTGGCGTCAACACTGAAGATCAGGAATCTGATCAGATCTGGGCTGCAGGATTGGTTATTCGCGATCTACCTTTAATGGTTTCTAATTTCCGTAGTGAGCAAAGCTTGGACCAGTATCTCGCTGAGCGCGGTATTGTAGGTATTGCTGATATAGACACCAGAAAGCTGACACGTATTTTGCGCGAAACAGGTTCGCAAAGCGGCTGTATTATCGTCGGTGATATCGACGAGCAAAAAGCGGTGGAGGCAGCTAAACAGTTCCCAGGTCTTAAGGGAATGGATTTGGCAAAACAGGTAACAACCACTGAAGCCTATCAATGGCAGCAGAAGAGCTGGCAGTTGGGTCATGCCTATGAGCAACAAACCGACTTTAAATTTAAGGTTGTTGCCTATGATTTCGGTGTTAAACAAAATATTTTACGCATGCTGGTTGATAGAGGCTGTGACTTAACAGTTGTTCCTGCTCAAACACCGGCAAGCGATGTGTTGGCTATGAACCCTGATGGTGTTTTCCTTTCAAACGGGCCGGGCGATCCAGAGCCCTGTGACTATGCGATTGAAGCAATTACAGAATTATTGAAAACAGATATTCCTCTATTTGGTATCTGTTTGGGCCACCAGTTGCTAGCCTTAGCCTCTGGAGCAAAAACTGCAAAGATGAAGTTTGGTCACCATGGTGCCAATCATCCAGTAGAAGATATCGCTAACAAAACGGTTATGATAACTAGCCAAAATCATGGTTTTGCGGTTGAAGAAGAGGGATTGCCTAGTTGCTTAGAAGCCACTCATCGCTCTTTGTTTGATGCCTCTCTACAGGGCATTCACCGTACGGACAAACCTGCATTTAGTTTCCAGGGACACCCTGAAGCAAGTCCCGGTCCGCACGATGCGGCACCATTATTTGATCACTTTATAGAATTGATGGAGGCTAGACGTTAAGCGTCTTGACTGAGTAGCGACCCTATGCCAAAAAGAACAGATATTAAAAGCGTTTTAATTCTTGGAGCAGGCCCGATTGTCATTGGGCAGGCCTGTGAGTTCGATTATTCCGGCGCTCAGGCCTGTAAGGCTCTGAGAGAAGAAGGCTATAGAGTGATATTGGTTAACTCTAATCCAGCCACCATTATGACCGATCCCGCAATGGCTGATGCTACCTATATCGAGCCTGTTGAATGGGGTACGGTAGAGAAGATCATCGAAAAAGAAAGACCCGATGTTCTGTTGCCCACAATGGGTGGCCAAACAGCCCTTAACTGTGCCTTGGATCTCGCTAAGCATGGTGTATTAGAAAAATATAATGTTGAAATGATTGGCGCCAATGCAGATGCCATCGACAAGGCAGAAGATCGAGAGCGTTTCGATAAAGCCATGAAAGCCATTGGCCTTGATACGCCAAACTCTGGTATTGCTCACAGCCTAGAAGAAGCCTATCAGGTTGCCGATCGTTTTGGGTTCCCCTGTGTTATTCGACCCTCATTTACTATGGGTGGATCAGGCGGTGGTATCGCCTATAACCGCGAAGAATTCGAACAAATTTGCCGACGTGGACTCGATCTTTCGCCAACCAATGAATTATTGATTGATGAATCGCTGATTGGTTGGAAAGAATTTGAAATGGAAGTGGTGAGAGATCGCAATGATAACTGCATCATTATCTGTGCCATTGAAAACTTGGATCCTATGGGTATCCATACCGGTGACTCAATCACTGTTGCCCCGGCGCAAACCTTAACCGATAAAGAATATCAGATAATGCGTAATGCCTCGGTGAGTGTATTGCGTGAGATTGGTGTTGAAACGGGCGGCTCAAACGTACAGTTTGCGGTAAACCCAGAAGACGGACGCTTGATTGTTATCGAGATGAACCCGCGTGTTTCACGTTCATCAGCACTGGCTTCAAAAGCCACTGGCTTCCCCATTGCTAAGGTTGCGGCCAAGTTAGCCATTGGTTACACATTGGATGAGCTTCAAAATGAAATTACTGGCGGAGCAACACCGGCTTCTTTTGAGCCAAGTATCGATTATGTGGTAACTAAGGTTCCGCGTTTTGCCTTTGAGAAATTTAGCCAAGCCAGTCCAAAACTTACCACTCAGATGAAGTCTGTTGGTGAGGTTATGGCTATTGGGCGCACGTTCCAAGAGTCTATGCAAAAAGCATTGCGTGGCTTAGAAGTTGGCGTTTCTGGATTTGACCCTGTTGTCGATCCTGGAGATGACTCATCAACCAGTATTTTAAATAACCAGCTCGCGGAAGCAGGCCCAGATCGTATCTGGTATGTGGCCGACGGTTTCCGCGCCGGCATGAGTCTTGAAGAGATGTTTAACATCACCAAGATTGATCCCTGGTTCTTGGTGCAAATTGAAGATTTAATCAAGCATGAGCAACAGCTTCAGGGTTCTGAGCTTAGCACTTTAGATAAAACGGCATTATTTAAACTTAAGCGCAAAGGGTTTTCTGATAAGCGCTTAGGTGACATCCTCGGCTGTGGTGAACAGGCGGTGCGTGAATATCGTAACCAATTAGATATTCATCCGGTGTATAAGCGCGTGGATACCTGTGCGGCAGAATTTTCTACTGACACCGCCTATATGTATTCGACCTATGAAGAAGAATGCGAAGCCAAACCCAGTAATCGCGATAAAATTTTAGTACTAGGTGGCGGGCCAAACAGAATTGGTCAGGGCATTGAATTTGACTACTGCTGTGTGCATGCGGCACTTGCCATGCGAGATGATGGTTATGAAACCATTATGGTTAACTGCAACCCTGAAACCGTATCTACTGATTACGATACCTCTGATCGATTATTCTTCGAGCCAGTGACCCTAGAAGATGTTCTAGAAATTGTGCGATTAGAAAAACCTAAGGGTGTGATCGTTCAGTTTGGCGGTCAAACACCGTTGAAATTAGCTCGTGCCCTAGAAGCAGAGGGTGTGCCCATTGTAGGTACTACCCCTGATGCTATTGATCGTGCTGAAGATCGTGAAAGGTTCCAACAGATGATCGATAAGCTCGGTCTTTTACAGCCATCAAATGCGACGGCTAGAAGTGCCGAAGATGCTGTTGTTCTGGCTGAAAAAATTGGTTATCCCTTGGTGGTTCGTCCTTCCTATGTATTAGGCGGTCGTGCCATGGAAATCGTCTATAAAGAAGACGAGCTAAGACATTACATGCGCACCGCTGTAGAAGTGTCAGAAGACTCACCGGTACTCTTAGATTTCTTCTTGCCAAATGCTATCGAAGTTGATGTTGATGCCGTCAGTGATGGCGAGCAGGTGGTGATCGGCGCGATTATGCAGCATATTGAGCAAGCGGGTATTCACTCTGGTGATTCGGCCTGTTCATTGCCGCCTTACAGTTTGAGTGAAGACGTCCAGAATGAGATGCGTGAAGTCTGCAAGAAAATGGCTCGTGAGCTTGGTGTTCGCGGCTTGATGAATGTTCAGCTGGCACTGCAAGACGATGAAATCTATGTGATTGAGGTTAACCCTCGAGCATCAAGAACAGTGCCTTTTGTTTCTAAATGTATAGGTACCTCTCTGGCTAAAATAGCCGCCCGTTGTATGGTTGGCCAAACATTAGAATCTCAGGGTTTTACAAAAGAAATCGTTCCGCCTTATTACAGTGTAAAAGAAGCGGTATTCCCGTTTAATAAATTCCCTGGAATTGACCCCATTCTTGGGCCAGAAATGAAGTCAACGGGTGAAGTTATGGGTGTAGGTGAAACCTTTGCTGAAGCCTATGGTAAAGCCGAGCTGGGTGCCAGCGATGAAATACCAACAAAGGGGACTGCCTTTATCAGCGTACGTGATAGAGATAAGCATCAGTTACCTAGTTTAGCAAAAAACCTATTATCTATGGGCTTTAAGCTGGTTGCTTCAAAGGGTACAGCAAAAGTGATTACCGATGCTGGCCTTGAGGTTGAATTGGTTAATAAAGTTCAGGAAGGCAGACCGCATATTGTAGATATGATAAAAAGTGATAAGATTCATCTTATTATAAATACCACTGAGGGTCGCAAAGCCATCTCTGACTCCAGTGCTATTCGCTCTAGTGCAGAGCAACATCAAGTTTACTATACTACAACGATGGCAGGCGGAAGAGCCGTATGCGAAGCTCTCATGTTTGCTGGCGATATTCAAGTTCGTGATTTACAAACGCTACACAAGGCAATTAGCTAATGCAAAAAATTCCAATGACAGTTGAGGGTGAGGCCGCACTTCGAATTGAGCTTGAAAAGCTCAAGAAAGAAGATCGCCCAACGGTTATTCAGGCAATTGCAGAAGCCCGTGAGCATGGCGATCTAAAAGAGAATGCTGAATACCATGCTGCCAGAGAACAGCAGGGTTTTATTGAAGGGCGTATCCAAGATATAGAATCAAAGCTTTCTCTGTGTCAGGTGGTGGATATTTCTCAAATGCCAGAAGGCGATCGCGTTATTTTTGGTTCAACCGTGACTATTATTAATACTGAAACTGACGAAGAGGTCACCTACAGAATCGTCGGTGATGATGAAGCGGATGTAAAAGCGGGTATGATTTCCTATCAGTCACCCATAGCTCGTGCACTTATCAGCAAAGAGATTGGTGATGTAGTTAATGTGCATACTCCCGGCGGGGAAGTAGAGTATGAAATTGATGACGTTTTCTACAATCGCTAAATCAGTATTACCTGTAAAACATTACTGATTTAGCAAGAACAGCATCAGTGCCTTTTGTGCGTGCAAACGATTTTCTGCCTCATCCCAAACCACAGAAATAGACGTATCTTCTAGCAGTTCAGCTGAAACTTCTTCGCCTCTGTGCGCAGGCAAGCAGTGCATAAAGAGTGCCTGATCTGCAGCCTTAGCCATGAGTGCATGATTGACCTGAAAGCCATCAAAATGCTCTAGTCTAGTAGCCTGTTCAGCTTCTTGTCCCATAGAGGCAAACACATCTGTAGTCACAAGATCAGCATCAGTCACCGCTTGAACAGGATCACTAGTTAAAACAACGCGATCGCCAGCTCTCGCTAAAATAGCCGCATCGGGTTCATAGCCCACAGGGCAAGCAATGCGCAATTTAAAATCAAATTGCATGGCTGCATTGATCCACGAATGACACATATTATTACCATCGCCAATCCAGGCAACCGTTTTACCCTGAATAGACCCGCGATGCTCAACATAGGTCTGTACATCGGCAAGTAACTGACAGGGATGAAAGCTATCGGTTAACGCATTGATCACTGGCACAGCAGAATGCTTGGCAAAGGTCTCAATTTTGTCATGACCAAAGGTTCTGATCATAATAATATCAGTCATTCTCGAGATCACTCTCGCAGAATCTTCAATGGGTTCGCCGCGACCTAACTGGGTATCCGTTGGCGACAGAAATAGCGCACTTCCACCCAACTGGGCCATACCGGCTTCAAAAGATACTCGAGTTCTGGTGGATGATTTTTCAAAAATCATCGCCAATACCTTCTGGGCTAATACAGGTTGTTGGGTGTTTTCACGATGTGCCTTTTTTAACGCAATCGCAGAATCAATTACCTGATTAAGTTCAGCGGGTGAAAGGTCATGTAAGGTAAGAAAATGTCTAACAGCCATGTGTGTGACGCCTATTGGAAGTCTTTAATAAGGGGTGCCAGAATACTCACAACCTGTTGAGCTTCTTGGTCAGTCATAATCATTGGCGGTAATAGTCTGATTACCGAATCAGCGGTAACATTAATCACCAAGCCATGTTTCAGGGCTTCAGTGTATAAAGATTTACAGGGTTTAGTTAATTCAATCCCAATCATACAGCCGCAGCCTCTAATATCTATAACATGCTCAACGCCTTCTAATGCATCGGTCAGCCCTTGCATAATAATATTGCCCACTATGACCGCTCTTTGGTAAATATCGCCAGATTCAATAAGCTCTACGACCTTGAGTGCAACCGCGCTAGCCAAAGGGTTGCCACCAAAGGTAGAACCATGATTACCCGGTTGCATCAGTTTAGCCGCCTCACCATGAGCCAGACAGGCGCCAATAGGCATCCCGTTACCAAGGCCTTTAGCCGTTGTCACTACATCGGGCTGAACGCCACTGTACTGATGGTAAAAGAACATACCTGTTCTACCGTTACCGGTTTGAACCTCATCAAACATTAGCAGCCAGTCAAGCTCATCACATAGATCTCTTAACTGCTGAAAATAATCGGAATCGGCCAGATTTATACCGCCTTCACCCTGAATAGGCTCTACAAAAATGGCACAGATATCAGGGTTATTATCAGCAATAGTTTTTAATGCCTCGATATCATTGAAGGGCCCACGAGCAAACCCTCTTACCAGTGGTTCAAAGCCTGCCTGTATTTTTCTGCTACCAGAGGCGGTTAAGGTGGCCAGTGTTCTCCCATGGAAAGCATTATCCATGACCAATACCGTAGGTAACTTGATCCCTTTTTTATTGCCATGTAAGCGAGCTAATTTTATAGCCGCTTCATTTGCTTCTGCACCAGAGTTACCAAAAAATACATTGGTCATGCCTGAAATGTCACACAGCTTTTCAGCCAGTTGCTGTTGACTTGGAATCGCAAAAAAATTGGAACAATGGATTAATTCAGCCGCCTGCTCAGCAATAACTTTGCTAATTTCAGGATGTGAATGACCTAGGCCGCAGACAGCAATGCCAGATAGCGCGTCCAGATATTTATTACCTTTTTCATCGTACAGCCAAGCACCTTCGCCACTGACTAATGTCATGGCTTTTTCGCCGTAGGTATTCATTAAGGCTTTATCGCCCATAATCACTCACATTCATTGTTTTTGGAAAAACGTAAAAAGGGCAGTCTCACTGCCCTTCGATTAGCAATATTATAGGAATATTTAACAATCATCGCAATAACACTCATTTAGCGTTTCTTCCTTTAGCTATAAGGCTAAAAAGGGTAAAATATACTTAACAGCAATCAATACAGGGTTTTTTTAATGGATATAATGGAAACAATACGTGATCAAGTAGAAAATAATTCAGTTTTACTCTTCATGAAAGGGTCACCCAATCAACCACAATGTGGTTTTTCAGCGCGAACAGTTCAGGCATTAATGGCCTGCGGGCACCGCTTCGCCTTTGTTGACGTTCTATCAAACCCAGAAATCAGAGAAAATCTGCCAAAATATGGCAATTGGCCGACCTTCCCGCAGTTATGGGTAGCCGGCGAACTTGTTGGTGGTTGTGATATCGTCACTGAAATGCATGAAAAAGGTGAGTTGAAAACATTAATTGATGAAAACCTGGGTGAAGAACCATCGGGTGAGTAATCTAAATTTAAAAAACCGCTCGCTGATTCTGATCACCGAGCGGTTTTTTTTGCCTTATTAAAAGGCAGAAACTAAGAAGATTGTGTTAGGTAGCTTTGGAAAAATAAAATTTACGCCATAATCGTAAACCAAAGGCTAAGGAGAGTATCCAGACAAATAACTCTATCCAGTTGGGGTTACTGTTATAGCCTACAAACCCCTTAAGAAAAACACCAATATGGCCCTTATCATGCAGCAGGTGGGTGTATTTCTCTTTGCCATTTAAATTGTAAGAATAAAAAGCAGGATTATCTGATTCGCTCAATTCAGTTTTTGGCTTAAGAATACTGTAAGGGCGGGAAATATCCTGTTTAGTCTCTAAGCCAATCACCTGCAAGTGATCACCCTTAACAAAAAATTCTTCAATTTCGTGTGCGCCATAAGTCATCATTCCCGAAGCAAAAACCACTAATAACAGGCTGGTCGCTCTAAAAAACGACTTAAGTTGTATGCGCTTACCCTGAACAACAATCGCATAACCAATAGCAATGGCGAGCACTAAGCCGCCAATAAAGCCTGAGTAGGAGAATGATTCAGTCATTGAGAAACTACCCATCAGGAAAATAGCGGTTTCAAAGCCTTCTCTAAATATAGCGAAGAAGATGATGAGAAAGATTCCCCAGCCAGCACTTTCTAATGCTTGATTTGCTTCGTCTTTTAATGCGGCAGTAGCTCCGACTTGCTTTGAAAGCCAAAAGATTACATACCAAATTAGGCCGGCAGTAGCGATCATGGCTACACCCTCAAAAAGGGCCTCAATAGATGCGTTTCCAATAGAACTCTTAACCTGAACCAGTGCAAAGCCAGTGATAATGCTCGCAACGATTGCAGCACCGACTCCTAACCATAATTGGCGGATTTCTCTGTTGAGTTCCTGCTTAATAAGGAGGGTATAGATAATTCCAACGATTAGTGAGGCTTCAAGGCCCTCGCGGAACATAATAATAAATTCGTTCATAGTGGGATTACTCTATATTTAGTTACAGGTAGTAGGGTTTTGAGTGAACATAATGCCCAAGTTTAATGGTAGAACTTTACAAAAAAAACAACCCAAATGCAAATAATTATCATTTATAGATTAATTCAATACCCTGTATTTACTGAGGATTCTAGCTTTTGGTTTGGTTTATAGGGTGAAAAAATAGCAATTTTAATAAAATAATTGTTGCAAATATAAATGATAATCATTACCATTAACAACAAATCCCAATATTGTTTTTAACTAGAGATAATTTTATGAAAAGAGTAAGGCTATTAGATGTTGCTACTTTGTGCGCATTTTTTGTTGTTGGTCCTGTTTTGGCTGAAAGTTCTGATTTTGAAGAAATTTTGGTTAAAGGTAGAGTGCTTCAAAGCGATCAAATGAACGCACTCAAAACACCCACCCCAATTATCAATGTTCCTCAATCTCTTTCGATTGTTACCGATGAAGATGTTCGAAAAAAAGGTTTCAAGGAAATAGGCGATATTGTGAGATATACCCCTGGTATTAATACCTCTTTAGGTGAGGGGCATCGTGACGCTGTAGTTTTTCGTGGCGTTAGATCTACCGCAGATTTTTATCAAGATGGTGTAAGAGATGATGTTCAATACTACCGTCCTTTATATAATGTGGAGCAAGTAGAGGTTCTTAGAGGACCTAACGCGCTATTATTTGGTCGTGGCGGAACCGGTGGCATTATCAATAGAGTTTCTAAAAAAGCAGTTAATGGTCAAGATTTCAAAACCGTAGACATCGGTATTGATTCCTTTGGTGCGACCGATTTAGCGGCTGATGTAAACACCAATCTTAGCGATTCTGTTGCCTTCCGTTTAAATGTGCACAGTGATTCGCTAGAAAATCATAGAGATTTCTATAATGGTGATCGATTTGGAATCAATCCTACAGTGAATATCGCGTTGGATGCAGATACAGATTTAGACCTGTCCTATGAATACATCGATCATGAACGATTTATTGATCGCGGTATTCCAACGGCTAATGGTGAGCCAGTGAAAGCCTTAAGTGACATTGTATTTGGTGACAAAGATGGAAACCTTAATACGGTTGAAGCCTCTGTTCTTCGTGCTGCATTAAGTCATAGATTTTCTGATTCAACCAAAGGAAGTCTGTCTTTAACCTCCAGTAGCTTCGAAAAAATGTATCAAAATACCTATGCTAATAGCTATGATCTTGATACTAACGTTGTAGAAATGGACGGATACCACGACCCTACCGAAAGAGACAATTTAATTCTGTCGGCAAGTCTGGTTAATGAGCTTAATTTTGCCAATATGACACATACTATTCTTACTGGTTTTGAGTCAGTTAAAACAGATAATACTAATAAGCGCTTTAATACCTACTGGACAACCAATGATTGTGATGTAAGTAACTATGATAGAGAATCATTTGCTGTAGCCGATCCGATTGATTTCTCAGTTAATGCCAGTGGAACAGCTACCGCGGTTGAGTACACAAACTCATGTGCCCTTAAATCAAGTACTGAGACAGATATCACGGTTAGCTCTTTTTATATCCAAGACCAAATTGATGTTACTGACAGTTTGATTGTATTATTGGGTGGTCGCTATGATAAGTTCGATATCAAAGTTGATGATATTAAACAGGACTCTTCAGCGGCACGAGTGGATACCGAGTTTTCACCAAGATTTGGCCTAATTTATAAGCCGCAAAACAATGTATCTCTTTACTACAGTTACAGTGAAAGTTTCGCGCCAAGATCAGGCGAGCAATATAAGAAACTTACGGGCGGAGCAGCGGGTTCTGGTGAAACCTTAAAGCCTGATTACTATGAGAGTTCTGAGATAGGCTTTAAACTAGATCTGAATAAGAGCCTAAGCCTAACCTCAGCTTATTTTGAAAGTGAATCAGAAATTGCAGATTATGATGGAACAAGCTCAGATTATATTACTGAGAGAGGTCTTTCGGTTGAAGGCTTTGAGCTTGAACTAAAGGGTCAAGTTAATGAAAATCTTAATGTTGCATTTAGTTATAGCAATATAGATGGAGAAACTGCTGATGGCGGACAGCCGCGAGAAATCCCGGTGTCTACTTATTCGATCTGGACAACCTATGATATTAATCCTAACTTTGGCTGGGCGTTAGGTGTCATGCATCAGGGCGAGTCAGCTGTAAAAGACAATAACCCCGACTTACTACTTCCGGCTTACACTAGAGTTGATGCGGCGGTTTATTACAGCATTGCAGACGATCTTAAGCTTCAATTAAATATTGAAAATCTATCTGATGAAGTTTATTTCCCACATTCGCACAGTACTCATCAGGTAGCTGTGGGTGAAGCAAGAAGTACTAGACTATCATTAAGTAAAACCTTCTAAGGGTTTACTAATGAATTAAAAAGGGCGACTTTGTCGCCCTTTTTTTTCGCCAAAATACTGTTGAGGTGGTGTTTATACTATCAATTTCAAATAATGCGCATATGGCTATAAACGTAATAAAAACATTCAATTGGTTGAAAGTTTGTCAATGTGAAACTATCCTCTGTAGATTATACATATTCAAAACAAGTAACTTTTATTAGGAGTAACCAATATGGCTGTATTAGTAGGCAAGCCAGCACCAGATTTCACGGCTGCTGCAGTAACTGGCAGTGGTGAGATTATCGATAACTTTAACCTTGCAGAGACAATTAAGGGCAAAAAAGCTGTTATTTTCTTTTACCCTCTCGATTTCACCTTTGTATGTCCTTCCGAGCTGATCGCATTTGATCACCGTCATCAAGAATTTGTTGATCGTGGCGTAGAAATCATTGGTGTTTCGATTGATTCACAATTTTCTCACAATGCATGGCGTAATACTGACGTGAATGACGGTGGTATTGGTGCGGTTAAATACCCATTGGTTGCCGATGTTAAGCACGAAATCTGTCAAGCATACGATGTTGAGCATGCGGATGGCGTTGCCTTCCGTGGTTCTTTCTTGATTGATGAAGATGGTCTGGTAAGACATCAGGTGGTTAATGATTTGCCGCTAGGTCGTAATATTGATGAGATGCTGCGTATGATTGACGCTCTTGCATTCCATCAGGATCATGGCGAAGTCTGCCCTGCTGGCTGGAATAAAGGTGATAGCGGTATGAAAGACACTCCAGAGGGTGTTGCTGCATACCTATCAGAAAACGCTGACAAGCTTTAAGTAGTTATCGTTTTACCCTGCGCCCGCGCTGCTATGTAGTGCGGGCGTTTTGTTTTTACTTTGATTATTTTCTGCGTTCAATCACATCATTAAATACTTCAAAGCTGTCTTTTTTACGATCGCTTAAAAAGCGCTTAATAACCGCAGTCACCACTGGAAAAGCCAGTTCATCCCATGGAATATCTTGCTCATCAAACAGCGCTACCTCGGTAGATTCAGCGCTTGGACCAAAATCTAGATTGGCTAGTTGTGCGCGATAGAAGACATACACCTGATTGATGTATGGGATGTCATAAAGCGCGTAAAGTGTCGGCTCATTAACTGACGCATGAGCCTCTTCTTGGCATTCTCTTAAAGCACCCTCGAGGGTGGATTCATCATTCTCCATGAATCCAGCAGGCAGTGTCCAGCGACCTTTCTGTGGCTCAATAGCGCGCTTACAGAGGAGTATTTGCTGATTATACTCAGGCAGTACACCCACAATAACCAAAGGATTCTGATAATGGACAGTTTTGCAGTTTGGGCAAACAAAGCGCAGTCTGTTATCTCCCTCTGGTATCTTCAGAGTAACTGGGGTACCGCATTCTGAACAGTAATTCATAAATCCCTCAAGAATTGTTATAAAAACGTATAATGAACCTATGTTAGCCACTATTTCACAACGATTAAAACATTATATACCCTCGGTCGTTGATTCCGAGGTTGAAAAGACTAGCGCTAAAGCTGCTGTGATGCTTCTTTTACAGGGCGATCCATTGGATCCGCATGTTATTTTAACCCAGCGCGCTAAACATCTTAACCATCATGCTGGCGAAGTGGCTTTTCCAGGGGGCATGAAAGAGCCTTGCGATCAAAATCTATTAGCAACTGCCTTACGTGAAACTGAAGAGGAAATTGGCCTAACTTCCGATAAGATCGAGTTACTTGGTATGTTGCCCAGTGATTCACCTCGGTTAAGTATGTTACGTGTGGCGCCGTTTATGGGATGGGTGGCATCGCCTTATCATTTGCAGCCGGACCCTTCTGAGATAGCCGCGGTATTTAATTTTCCTCTCAAATTGTTATTGGATACAGGTGGCTATAAATATTTCGAGCTCAGTGAAAGAAAAATTCAATTACCTTACGTAATGTATGGGGAATACAAAATTTGGGGATTCACTCTTAAGGTTATGGTGGATATGTTAAATTTTGTTTTAGATGCTCAAATTAATTTGCGTTACCCGACGCAGCAACAGCTTCAGCAGCTAACGGCTGAATAATAGATACTAGTGAGAAGACTTTAATGGATAAATCCACATCACCCTGCATTTCAATTTGTCGACTTAATGACGAAGATGTTTGCGTCGGCTGTTACCGCACCAGTGAAGAAATAAGAAACTGGATTTATCTGGATGAGGATCAGCGACAGGCTGTGGTTGACAGCTGCATAGATAGAGCAGACAAAAACAATTAATCCAGTCTTAGTCTAAATACTCGATTCAGATGTAATTGGCTTAAGACAGGTTGCGGCTACTTTTTTAACACGGGTGCCGTTAATTTCAACGGTTTCGAATTTAAATTGATTTAAAGTAAAGCTGACATTGCCATCGGGAATACTTTCTAATTGCTCCAGAACCAGTCCATTCATCGTTTTTGGGCCATTGAGAGGTAAGTCCCACTGGGTTGCCTTATTAATTTCTCGAATAGTAGCAGTGCCGTCAATTAAGAAACTACCATCATTCTGAGCCATGACCTCTTCAATAAGATCAGCTTCATTGGTGGTGAAATCACCTACGATTTCTTCCAATATGTCTTCCAAAGTCACTAAACCCTGCACTTCACCGTATTCATCAACCACCACCGCAAAGCGACTTCGCATTTTTTTGAAGTTGAGAAGCTGTGTGGTCAACTTGGTACTTTCGGGAATAAAGTAAGCCTCGTCAGCAAAGCGTTTAATAGCATTATGTGTAATGGTGTCTGCGCGCAAAAGATGGTTAGCTTTGCGAACATGAAAAATGCCGATAATATTATTGATATCGCCAGAGTAAACGGGCTGACGGGTGTATTCGCAAGAAAGAATTTGCTCCATAAGAACATCAATGTTTTCTTCTAAATCTAGCCCACTGACTTCGTTGCGAGGAATCATAATATCCTCAACTGTCATATTATCGAGATCGAGTATGGCTCTTAGCATACCCTGATTACTGTCAGAAAGTTTATGCCCAGACAGATCGACCAAAGACTTTAACTCTTCAGAATCTAAGCTATGGTCTCTATCTTTGTTGGGATCAAAACCCAGCAGACTGATAAATGTATTGGTTAGCCTATTAATAGACCAGATAAGAGGCGTTAAAAGCTGAAGTAGTGGCTTTAAAATATGACTAGCTTTGAACGCAAACCATTCGGGGTTCTGAGCGGCAATGGTTTTCGGTGTTACTTCGGAAAAAACCAACACTAAAATGGTCAGTGTTGCCGTGGCAACCCAAGGTGCGGCAGCTTCACCAACGTAATGGATAGCGAGCATGTTGGCGATAATCGCTGCAAGAATATTAACCGCGTTATTACCGACTAAAATTAGCCCAATTAAGCGGTCAGGCATAGCTAGAAGCTTAGCGGCACGCCTTGCGCCAGCACTTTTTTTACGTTGGTGTCTTAATCGATAGGGGTTGAGTGACATCATGCTTGTTTCTGAGCCAGAAAAGAACGCTGACAAAATGAGCAGCGAAAACAATATGCCCCAAAGAAACAATGGGTGGGAACCTTCCAAAGATAGTGCCTCTAAAACTTAAGTAACCTAATGTTGAATGAGATTATGCAATATATCAACCGACAAAGGTTAATTTAATACCAACTCAATGACGACTTTACTGCCAATATAGCCTAAAAGAATCCCTGAAAAACCAACCCATGTCCAGTTGATAGCTCTGCGACCACGCCAGCCATAAAGATGCCTGCCAAAAAGTAATACGGCATAAACCGCCCAGGCGACAATACTAAAGGCAACTTTATGTATTAGCTGCTGGGCAAAAAAGTCGTCATACACATAGAAGCCTGTAATTAACGATAGTGTAAGCAGAATCTGACCCACCCAAATTAATTTAAATAGCAGTGCTTCCATGGTTTCAAGGGCGGGCATGGTGCGCATTAATGCGTCTTGATGCTTATGTTTTAGCTGCCAGTTCTGATAGCCTGCCAGCAGAGCTTGGAGTGCGGCTATGGCCAGAAAACTGTAGGCCAGAATAGAAATCAAGATATGCGCCTGTAAACTTAGGGGCACAAAAATAGTCGCCTTTGTACTGGTGCTAGTGAGTGCCACCAATAAAGTAATAGCTGAAATGGGAAACAGAGCTAAGTAAAGGCTATGAATGGGTTTTTGTAGACTACTAAAATACACCAATGCATTAATCACTAAGGCCAGTAATGCAATTATTTTCATGAGACTAAGGTCGAGCCCACCATCTTTTGAAAGTAATTGAAATGCAGCAACAGCATGAAGCACAATAGCAGCTAGAGTTATGGTTTGAAGTAAATTATTTTTCAAACCCTCTCGATTATAAACTGCAAGTAGGGTTGCTATCCATCCTATGACATAAAGTGTGATAGCACCTGAGCCAAATGCAAATGTAGTCATAATATTATCCGTATGTAATTGAGGCTAAGTTTGGCATATTAAGGGCTATAGGTGAAGTCTAGTGCTCAAATACTGATATAATGAAGTCACAAACCTAACGATTTGGAAAAAAAGATGGCAATGTTTGAAAACTTAAGTGAACGCTTATCCCTGAGCCTTAAAAAAATCTCAGGAAAAGCCAGTTTAAGTGAAAGTAATATCCAAGAAACCCTGCGAGAAGTGCGTGTTGCACTTTTGGAGGCGGATGTTGCATTACCAGTTGTCAAAGACTTTATCGAATTAGTCAAACAACGTGCCGTTGGAACTGAAGTAAGTAGTAGCTTAGACCCAGGCCAGCAATTCCTGAAGATTGTTCAGGCAGAACTTGAATCGGTAATGGGGGAGAAAAATGAATCCCTTAGCCTAAATGCCCAGCCGCCTGCAGTCATATTGATGGCGGGCTTGCAGGGTGCGGGTAAAACCACATCGGTAGCAAAGTTGTCACGTTATCTTTCAGAACGTGAAAAGAAAAAAGTCATGGTGGTTTCTGCCGATGTCTATCGTCCAGCAGCCATTGAGCAGCTCAAAACGCTATCCTCTGAGGTTGGCGCTGAATTTTTTCCTAGCACACCCGATCAAAAGCCCACCCAAATTGTCAGCGATGCTATTGCGGCGGCAAAAACCCAATTTGCAGATGTACTAATTGTTGATACTGCAGGTCGTCTGGCTATTGATGAGCCGATGATGGACGAAATTAAGCAGATTCATAAGGTTGCAAACCCGATTGAGACGCTGTTTGTAATCGACGCCATGATTGGTCAGGATTCGGTTAATACCGCGAAGGCTTTTAATGAAGCACTACCTCTAACAGGGGTTATCCTGACTAAGGTCGATGGTGACGCAAGAGGTGGTGCTGCTTTATCAGTTCGTCATGTCACGGGTAAGCCTATTAAGTTTTTGGGAGTGGGTGAAAAAACTGATGCCCTAGAGCCATTTCATCCAGAACGAATTGCTTCGCGCATTCTTGGTATGGGTGATGTGCTAAGTCTCATCGAAGACGTAGAGCGCAAGGTTGATAAAAAGAAAGCAGAAAAGTTTGCCAAGAAAGTAGCCAAAGGAAAACGCTTCGATCTTGAAGATTTGCGTGAGCAGCTTCAGCAAATGAAGCAGTTAGGTGGCATGGAAAGCATGATGGACAAGCTTCCAGGTATGGGAAATATGGGACAAATGACTCAGCAGAAGGATATGACGGGTCAATTTAGTAAGATGGAATACATCATAGATTCTATGACACCCAAAGAGCGCTCTAATCCCGACATCTTAAATGGTTCTAGAAAGAGGCGAATAACTCAGGGTTCTGGTACTACTATCCAAGACTTGAATCGCCTGTTGAAGCAGCATAAGCAAATGGGCAAGATGATGAAGAAAATGAAGGGCAAGGGTATGCAAAATATGATGCGCGGCCTTGGTGGTGGTATGCCCCCTGGCGGCGGATTACCCCCCGGTGGTTTTCCAAAGTTTTAGTCTGTAAAAAATCCATATTTATCCGCAGAAACAGCCGCTGAATAAAGAGGTTTCCTTTACAAATTATTTCGCGTAATATACCGCGCCTTTCCTAGGGTCGTAGCAAGTATCTGTTGCGCGGCATTTGGATAAGATTAAACAGACAATTTGTGGCGTTATAAAACGTCCAAAAACAGGGTATCAGTAAATGGTAACAATTAGATTGGCTCGCGGTGGTTCAAAAAAACGTCCGTTCTTCCACATTACAGTTTCAGACTCACGTAAAGCACGTGATGCTCGTTACATTGAGCGTATTGGGTTTTTTAATCCTATAGCACGCGGTGGTGAAGAGCGTTTACGCATTGACTTGGATCGCGCTAACTACTGGCAAGGCCAGGGTGCTCAAGTAAGTGACCGAGTAACCTCGCTTTTGAAAGAGGCTGCTAAGCTAGCAGCATAAGAGGTCTTATCCTATGAGCAATAACTCAATTGTTCAGGGAACCCTCATTATTGGGCGCATCACTGCGGTTTTTGGTGTGCGCGGCTGGGTGAAGCTGTCGTCTTTTACTCAGCAACCAGAAAAGATTTTTGATTATCAGCCATGGCAGGTTGATAAGCAGGGCAAAGATCAAACCATTGAAGTGGATGAATGGAAAATTCACGGTGATGGATTGGTGGCTCGCCTAAAAGGTATTGATGATCGCGACGTTGCACGTGAATGGTGTCAATTAGATATCAGGGTAGGGCAAGATGCTCTCCCAGACTTGCAAGATAGTGATTATTATTGGCATCAGCTTCAGGGTTTAGTGGTTTATAACCATTATGGAGATAGTATCCAGAGGTTGGGAAAAGTCTCTTCAATGCTAGAGACCGGTGCCAATGATGTGATTGTTGTGACTGGTGATGCTGAGAGTATAGATCGTAACGAACGGTTAATACCCTACGCAAAACAATATGTCACAAATATTGATTTAGAGTCGCAGAAAATTGATGTTGTCTGGGATCCTGATTTTTAAGGAATCGGTTATTTAACGGAGGTCTGGTTATGAAAATAGCATTGATTACTCTGTTTCCAGAAATGTTTGAAGCACTCACTGGTTATGGGATCAGTAGTCGTGCGGTTAATCAGGGGTTATTAGAGGTTTCTAGCTTCAACCCAAGAGATTTTACCGATGACCCTCATGCAACCGTAGATGATCGTCCCTATGGTGGCGGTCCAGGTATGGTCATGACGATTGAGCCGCTTCGTAAAGCGATTAGCGCGGCTAAAGATTGGATACAGGGCGAATCCTTAGTGGTTTACCTATCGCCTCAGGGCAAGGTTCTGCAACAGACAGCAGTCAACCAGTTTGCAACAGGGCAGTCATTAATTTTGATTGCTGGTCGCTACGAAGGAATTGACGAGCGATTAATTGAGCTCGAAGTGGATCAAGAGTGGTCCATTGGTGATTATGTGTTAAGCGGGGGTGAATTGCCCGCAATGGTGTTTATGGATGCACTTATAAGGCAGTTGCCTGGTGCTCTTGGTCATAAAGAGTCAGCAAATCAGGATTCATTTGCTGATGGAATTTTAGACTGTCCCCATTTCACAAGGCCTGAAAAGTATGAAGGCTTAGATGTACCAGAGGTTTTACTTTCTGGTAATCATGAAAAAATTAGACAATGGCGACTTAAGCAGTCGCTGTTAAGAACGAAGCAAAGAAGACCGGATTTATTGGAAAAGCTTGAGCTCAATGATGAGCAAAAAGCCCTTCTTAAGGAATGAGAGTAATGCGCTGGCAGATGATAGCAAAGGATAAGCTATCCTCTCTGTACAGAGCTCTAAATCAGGTGGCTTGCCACCAACCAATGTATATTGAGGAGCAAAAAAATGTCAAATAAGACGCCTATTATCGCTGCAATTGAAAAAGAGCAGATGGATAAGCAAATCCCTGAGTTTGGTCCAGGGGATACAGTTTCAGTTAAAGTAAAAGTAAAAGAAGGTAGCCGTGAAAGACTTCAGGCCTTTGAGGGTGTTGTTCTAGCTAAGCGTAATCGTCAGCTTAATTCAGCTTTTACTGTTCGTAAAATTTCAAATGGTATCGGTGTGGAGCGTACGTTCCAGACTTACAGCCCACTAGTGGATAGCATTGAAGTGAAGCGTCGAGGTGCTGTACGTCGTGCTAAACTTTATTATCTTCGTGACCGTTCAGGAAGATCAGCAAGAATTAAAGAAAAACTTGCTAAGTAACTATCTGAAAAGGCGACCTTATAGGTCGCCTTTTTTTTTATCTTTTTTCCTCCTTCCTTTCAGTAATTTCCTCAGAAAATAACGCCGTTAGAGTCTATGCTTAACTCATTGTAGTAGGGCGAGGTAGGCCTATCTTTAAATAATCTTGGTAATGTCTGCCATTTATCGATGAGTTAATGACGAGGGGAAAAGGATGTTTTATACTCATATAAATAAAAAAGGTGCAGAATGTATAATAAATTGCTTCTGCGCATTAATGTTAATTAATTTTATTTCTGGCGTGGGTGAAAAGAACTGATGCATATTCTTATTGTCGACGACCACGCTTTTGTTTGTGCAGGGCTAAAAGCGACCCTGCTTGATACATTGGATGATATTCAGGTTACTACCACCGAAAGAGGTGAAGAGGTTCTATCAATTCTTGGCAAAGAAGATATTGATATAATTATCTTAGATCTATTTATGCCAGGGGGTTATGGTGGGTTTGGATTGATTGGTTTGCTTCATGAGCGATACCCCAGCCTGCCTATTATCGTGCTTTCAGCCTCAGAAAATTCAACGCATATTAGGAAGTGTTTTGAATTGGGTGTTACTGGCTTTGTTACCAAGTCTGCCCCCAAAGAAGCGCTAATTGAGGCGATTGCCAAGGCATTAGAGGGTGAGCGTTATGTGCCGAAATATCTTATTGAGTCTGTAGCTGAGGTGGCTCGTGTTTTTGATGAGGTAGACTCTGGCGTCAATGTAGAAATTATTGCCGAGTTAATTACTCATAGGCAGTTTGATATTTTGAGCTGTATAAGTCGCGGTCATTCAAATAAACAAATTGCCCGCGAATTAGGGCTTTCCGAAAATACGGTTAAGGTGCATGTAAGCGCTATGCTCAAATCCTTAGGATTAAGTAATCGAACACAGGCAGGAATTTTGGGCCAAAAATTAGGTTTAGCAGAGTCAGTGGATATTGAGGCTGGTGTTTAGCTAAACCCTTTCACAAAAAATTAATAAAAATAATTGAGCAACATTTTACGTTGCCTTATGAGAAAGTAATAGAGGAAGTAATAAATGAAGGGTAATTCACTAAGGCTACCATTTTTGATGGTAGCGCTGTCTGCTTCGACTCAGGTTTTTTCTGCGCAGGGGTTGCTGACTGAAGAAGACGTATTTGCTGAGATTGATTCGGTTACCGGCGTAACTCATCTCAAGCAGTCATTAAGTCAGGTTCCAGCTGCTGTCACTATTATTGATAGGCGAACCATAGAGGCTTCAACAGCCCTAAATTTGGTGGATTTATTTCGTTTAGTGCCTGGATTTCAGGTTTATTTTATTCATGGCAACAAGCCCGGTGTAACCTATCATGTTCCCGGTGGCGATTATTCGCGTCGATTAGAGGTGAAAGTTGATGGGCGCTCTGTTTATGAGCCACTTTTGTCATCGGTAGAGTGGAATACCTTAGGTGTTGATATTGATGACATTGAATACATAGAAGTGGTTCGAGGCTCTAATACCGCGGCCGATGGTAGCAATGCGTTTATTGCATCTTTTAATATAGTGACGCGCTCTCCATTGGCGGATGCAGGGACTAAATTCAGTATTCAACATGGTAATCAGGGAATCAAAAGTCGAGCAATTTCACATTCTTCTCAATATGACCAGTTAGCGACGCGTTTTACCTTAAAAGCCAGTGATAATGAGGGTTTTGATTTTGAAGATTATGCAGATTATGCAGGCAAAGGTTTTAGTGATTCAGCTGATACATTTACTGTGAGATATCAAGGCTTATGGACACCCACGGTTACTGACAGTATTAATTTTCAATTAGGCACAGGTGATACCAAAACTACCATTGGCCCCAGTGACTATAAAAAGCGTCACTGGAAAAATAAATATCAACATTTCAATTGGAAGCGCATAGCCAACGAGTGGAGCGATGTTGAGTTAGTGCTTTACCATAATCAAATTGATTTTGTTGATAATGAAGATGTTTGGACAGTAAAAACAGTTCTTGACGCATTCGATGTAAATAAAGATGGAATCTACGAAAATGAGGGTTTTGACTACCCCTCAGAGGTTCAAAAACTTCTGGTTCAGCACCCACAGAATGAAGATGTAACCATTGTAAGCCCAACCTATGCTCATTTCTCTGATCGCTGGGATGCCGAGTTAAGATCAAATATTTATAGTATGGATAATTTGCGTATGAGCCTCGCTTTGGGTAGCCGTCATGATAGCTTTGAAACGGAACTGTTTTTAGGTGGTCCGGGTCAGGTTAGTCAGGTCAGTAATCGTTTGAACGCCAATTTGGAGTGGACTGCCTCGGATGCACTGACTATAAATTTGGGTAATGCCCTTGAAAAAATAAGAAATAAAGATAATACGAATTCCTATCGCGCCGCTGCTAATTATCAACTCTCCAAAAAACATATATTTCGATTAGCCGGGAGTCATAGTTACCGAGATCCAACGCTATTAGAAGTAAACCAAAATTCGATCTACACCTACGATAATCAGGGTGAGGAAATTACTCTTTATACTCGTGTGTTCTCGGATGATAATATTGCCACAGAGAAGCAAGTCAGCCGTGAAGTAGGTTATCTGGGTTTATTTGATGATAAAAAATTATCCCTTGATATTCGGATTTTTGATGAAAAGCTTACAAACCTTATTGGTGAACGCAGAGAGCGCTTTTTAGGGCCACTTCAGGATAGTGTAAATATCATTGATAACACTGAGAACGTCAAATTGAAGGGCATCGAGTGGCAACTCCAGTATAGACCCACAAATCAATTATT
>JABBBH010000016.1:85637-92265 GCA_018607525.1 SAR92 clade bacterium | reverse complement strand
TCAAATTGAAGGGCATCGAGTGGCAACTCCAGTATAGACCCACAAATCAATTATTACTGAGTCTGAATCATAGCTATTTAGAGGCTGAAGGAGATAGTTGGTTTGCATCTTTTGAACTAGGTGACGATGTTGCCTCAGAGGGTGATGTTATTCACGATCTAACCAAAGTAGTGCCAGAGAACATGGCTAATCTACTGGTTAGCTATGAAATGTCTGGGGGACTTAAATTCAGCGGCTCCTATCATTATAAGGAAGGTTACAAGCCAGGACCTCGTTTTGATATCTTACCCAGTCATTCACGATTTGATTTAAAAGCCTCAAAGCGTTGGTTTAGCCAAAGTAATTGGATGGAATTATCCTTAACCGCACAAAATGTTGGCGATGATTATCAAGAGCATTTTTCATTTAATAAATTCGAAAGTCTCTATGTACTTGGATTTAAGCTCGGATCTAACTAAAGCGTAATTAGTAAGATGAAATTTATAAAGGTAAAAACAGTTAATGCATAAATTTATTCATATAAGAATAATTCTTAATAAGGTAGGTAAAATTTTCAACCTATCTTACTTGTGTGTGCTTATGTATTTTTTGTTTTTGTCTGCTAATGCCGCTAGTGCATCCAATGGCAAGGATAGTCAAACACACGCTTTATTTGTACTGAGCAAAGATAGCACTAGCTATACCCATGTTGTTGATCTGATTGTTGCAGACTGGGCTAAAAATAATCAATACAGTGTTGTCTTTAAGGAAGAGCAACAAAAATTAGTAGGCTTACTCGATAAAACAGACATTATTATCAGCCTTGGCACCAGTGCCGCTGAGACTGTGTTTAAGAATAAGTCTAAAAAACCTCATATCGTAACCTTAATAACCGAAAGTTCATTTGATAGTTTAACCAAGCAGTATTTTGGCACTGAAGCCGTTGCGCTAGCTGCGGGTATTAGTCCCATACTCTTGGATCAGCCTTTTGAGCGAAAAATTGCGCTGGCCAAAAAGTTATTGCCAAAAGTTAGTCGCGTGGGAGTTATGTTAGGTTCGGCAACAAAAGAAAAAATTACAACCTATAATAATTCTATTATAGATAGAAAGATGAAGCCGCAAACATTAGTTATTGATGCTAGTAAGAACCCAATACGTCAGCTTGATCCAATAATTAAACAAAGTGATGTATTTATACCTGTTGCCGACAGTCATCTTATTAATGTCACCACTGCGAAATGGATTTTACAGTTGAGTTATCGATACCGAGTTCCTGTTATTGGCTATTCATCAAACTTTGTTGATGCGGGGGCTCTTGCCTCTGTTTATTCCTCCGCCGAGGGTGTTGCAAAACAGACACTAGAGCTTTTGGGTACGATATTCCACAAAGACTATATTCATGCTGTGCACCTGCCAAAATTTTGTACGGTGAAATTTAATACTAACGTTGCCTGGTATTTGAATCTAACCATACCGGATGAGCTTGCAATTAAAGCCGGTCAATGTGAGTTATGAAGCTCCCTTTTGATCACAACAGTATCTCAAGCCGATTAATCGTTACAGGGCTTTTACCATTGGCGCTTCTAAGTGTTTTAATGGCATTTTATTTTATATCTAACCAGCGTGCTGAAATGCTCAGTAGCCTTCACGATACGGGCCATATTGCAGTACGTCAGGTTTCTCAAAACACAGCATTTGCACTCTACGCCGGTGATCGAAAAAGACTGGATGCACTAAGTTATGCAACCTTAGAGACGCCTTCAGTTGAGGGTGTTGTTTTTTACAGCTACAAAGATAATGAACAAATAAAAATTGGCAGTATCGGCCCATCTAAAGGGGAAATACCGGAAAATATTGATATTAGCGTACCCTTCGAAATGGGTGGTTATTGGTATTTTTATTCAGAAATAATCTCTGAGCGCTCACCTATAATGGATTTTGAAGAGGAGGTTGAATATGAGCCTGAAAAAATCGGTTGGGTACTTGTTTCCCTGAGTGACAAAATTCTTCGTCAAAAAGAACGGAGTTTTATCCTAACCGCGGCAACGGTGGTTTTATTAAGTTTATTATTAGCTTTCTGGCTGTCTATTCGCATCAGCCGTACCGTTTCAGAGCCGCTGGAAACACTTAAAGATGTTGTTGGAAAAATGGAGGCTGGGGATTTAAATCCCGTGGCCAATGAAACGGGAATTTCTGAGTTAGCCAAATTGGCGCGAGGCATTAATGGTTTAGCAGATAGCGTGCGTCAATCCAATCAATTGATGCAAAGTGAAATTGATCGGGCCACTCAAGAGCTCAAGAAAACGTTGACTGATCTTGAGAAAGCGATGCGAACTAAGGATCAATTTTTAGCCAGAATGAGTCATGAACTTAGAACGCCTCTAACCGCGGTTCTTGGGTTCTCTAAAATGCTGCATGATGAAGGAGAGGAACTGAATCGTAATGAACAGCTAAGAGTGATTCAGCGATGCTCAACGGTTCTTCTAACCATGATTGACGATGTGTTGGATTTTTCTCGGGCAGAGCGAAGTGGCTTTACCTTGAATATTGTCGCCTTTGAGCTTGATACGTTAGTGGAGGATTTGAATGCTATATTTACTCGAGAGGCAAGCAATAAAAATCTTAGCTTAAATATAGATCTGGATAACACTGTACCTGTTTATCTATTTGGCGACCCAGTTCGGTTGGCTCAAGTTATTAGTAATGTACTCAATAATGCGATTAAGTTTACTGAATCTGGATCAATAGCCCTAGCGATAACTATCCAACAGAGTAATCAGGATAAAGTGGTCTTAAAGTTTGTTATTACGGATACGGGTAAGGGCATTGCTAAGCCAAAAATCCCTAGCCTTTTTGATCCGTTTATTCAGGAAGATACTTCGATTAACCGTCGCTATGGAGGCAGTGGTTTGGGGCTATCAATCGCTAAGCGTCTAGTGGTTGCTATGGGAGGCGACATCAATATTGATAGCGAAGTCGGTCAGGGAACAACGGTTGCGTTTACCTGCGAGTTTACTAACAATGAAAATGCTATTGCGGCAAAGCAGATTGAAGATATTAATCAGCAGTTAGCGGGCGATATGTTATCTGGTGTCAGTATTTTGGTTGCTGAAGATAATGAGTTTAATCAGCAGTTATTAGTCAAACTTTTAGAGCATCATGGTGCAGTTTGTAAGGTGGCTAATAATGGTCAAGAGGCTATTAATATGTCAGCGGCTAATACTTTTGATGTGATACTTATGGACCTTCATATGCCAATTATTGATGGCATGGAAGCGACTAAAAATTTGGCAAAGAATATAGGTAGCCCACCTATTATAGGTTTAACTGCGGATATTACGGATTCAGTAAAGCGTCAATTAATGGATGTGGGAGCAAAAAGTGTCCAGCAAAAACCCATTGATGAAATCAAACTATTGAATACAATTTCAGAGGTTTTGAAGCCAAAATCTGAGCAAACTCAGTTCTCAGGGGAGGGGATGCTGTCTTCAGTGATCCCGGTTGCTGATTTAAAAAAAGAAATCGAAATGAATCTAGATAATCTTGAAGCGAGTTTTCGAGACCGCGACCAGGCTGTAATAAATTCGTTACTTCATGATTTGATGGGATTTTGCGGGTTATATGGTATATCTGAAATTCGCGACTTAGTGGTTGAGCTAAGGGGTTCAGAGATTGATGCAGTGAGCACCAATAGTAAAAGCTTCGAGATAATTTACCGAATACGTCAATATATGGAAACGTCGGCTAAATTTAAATCCACTGAACCTGTTCAATGAATCCAGTACAGAAAGACTAGTACATTCGTATTAATTCATCAGTGTAATATTAATTTGGCTGATTATGTTCTAAATTTACTAGTACAGGATCAACTGTCCCAGTAGGAAGCTTTAAATGGATTTACATTGGTTAGCAAGCACAATCCCCAATACCATTGTTAAGTCTCTGCAGTTTCATCTTTTCGGTCAAAAATTTTGTTCGATGGATGGATGTCGGGGCTGTTGTTTCATGGTAGTCATCATATGGCAACAGGGTAGTTGCTATGTACCATAGATGGTATAGGTTGATCTTGTTATTTACTCCCTCTTTAAACCTCGCTCCCGCGAGGTTTTTTTTATTAAAAATAAACTTTGTATAAAATTTACAAGAAGTTCTTCTCTAAAAGCCGTATCCGTCATAGACTATAAAAAATTTAATTTGGATGAATATGAAAAAAACCAAGTCCAACAAGGATGCCTTTGCCGATCGAGAAGCATCTAAATATGAAAACCCTATTCCGAGTCGAGAATTTATTCTAGATTTTTTGGAGCAGAGTATTGGCCCATTGACCCATGAGGCTGTCTGTAAGGCTTTAGAACTTTCTGATGCTGATCAGGTTGAAGCCATGCGCCGTCGACTCAATGCGATGGAGAGAGATGGCCAGCTAGCACGCAATCGCCGAGGCGGATATGGCACTCTAGGTAAACTGAATTTGGTGAAAGGTCGCGTGATAGGTCACGCTGAGGGTTATGGCTTTGTAACGCCCCTAAGCGGTGAGGGCGATGATATTTATCTGTCTAGTGCTCAGATGCGCCGAGTTTTTGATGGCGATATTGTTCTCGTACGAATTGCAGGTTGGGATCGTCGAGGCCGTCCCGAAGGGTCTTTGGTCGATGTTGTAGAGCGCTCGACACAACAACTTGTGGGTCGTTATTTTCGTGAAAGCGGAATTAATTTTGTGCGGCCAGATAATCCTAGAATCAGCCAAGATATTTTAATTACCGGCGAGCGGCCCTGTGCTGCTGAGCCTGGTCAGATCGTTGTTGTAGAGATCTTAGAGCCGCCCACGCGAAATAATTTACCGGTTGGCTTTGTGTCTGAGGTGTTGGGTGAACATTTGGACCCAGGTATTGAAATTGATATGGCGATCCGTAACTACGGTATTCCCCATCAGTGGCCGGATGAGCTGGTTGTTGAATCTGATGAAATTCCGTCCGAAATTACTCATTGTGACAATAGAATTGACCTAAGATCGGTTCCACTTATTACCATTGATGGTGAAGATGCCAGAGACTTTGATGATGCGGTTTTCTGTCAGCCCCTAGAGGGCGGAGGTTGGCAGTTAATTGTTGCTATTGCCGATGTGTCCCATTACGTTAATGTGGGCTCGGCACTGGATAAAGAAGCTTTTTCGCGCGGTAATTCTGTGTACTTTCCAAATCATGTTGTCCCTATGCTACCGGAAAAGCTATCTAATGGCTTATGTTCTCTAAATCCATCTGAGGACCGGTTCTGCATGGTCTGTGAAATGCAGATTAGTGACAAAGGGCTTATTGAGGGTTATCAGTTTTACGAAGCAGTGATGCATTCTCATGCTCGCATGACATACACTCAGGTTGCACAAATAGTTTCTGAGCAAAACCAACAGGAAGAATCTGCCGTTAGGCAGCAATTTTCAGCTATATTACCACAGGTTGATGCTTTACAGGGGCTTGCGCAGCAGTTACAAAAACGTCGCAGTCAGCGTGGGGCTATTGATTTCGATACCCAAGAAACCCGCATTCTGTTTGATAGTAAGCGCAAAATTAGCCAAATTATTCCTGTTGATAGAACGGATGCTCATCGCTTAATTGAAGAGTGTATGCTGTGTGCTAATCTTTGTGCCGCAGAATTTTTACAAAAGTCGAAATTACCCGCCCTATACCGTGTCCATGAGGGCCCTAGCGAAGAGCGATTAATATCTGTTCGCGATTTTTTAGGCGAATTAGGTATAGGTTTAGGGGGTGGCGATGATCCGCTGCCAATGCATTATAGGCAGGTACTAAACGGCGTTAAACATCGCGATGATGCACAGATTATTCAGTCTGTCTTATTAAGATCTATGAGCCAAGCAGTGTACCAATGTGAAAACTTAGGTCACTTTGGTTTGGCATTTGATGCCTATACGCATTTCACCTCACCTATTCGAAGATATTCAGATCTATTAGTCCATCGAGCTATTCGCAGTCTGATAAAAAGTGGTAAAAAATCGCCACATATTCGTCGCCCCGATCATTCTTCAGCTGATGACAGGCAGGTTTACTATCCCTATGAGTTAGGTTCTCTTGAAGAGGTGGGTCAGCACCTTTCGGTAACCGAGCGTCGTGCTGATGAGGCTACTAGAGATGTGGTTAATTGGCTCAAATGCGAATTTCTTATGGACCATGTGTCTGAGCAGTATACCGGGGTAGTCAGTGCGGTAACTGGGTTTGGCTTGTTTGTTATGCTGGATGAATTGATGGTTGAGGGACTGATTCATGTGACTGGCCTACCAAAGGATTATTATCATCATGAAGCGACACAGCATCGTATGGTTGGTGAGAGAACCGGTAGAGTCTTTCGCTTAGGCCAAAAGGTTCGCGTTCAGGTGGTTCGTGTTAATTTAGAAGAAAGAAAGATTGATTTTGAGCTTATCGACACAGGCTCAAAGGAAACCCAAAACCCAAAAGTAAAACCAACTAAAAAACAGGTTGATGATAGGCCGAAAAAAAATAGAGCTAAGAAATCACCTAAGAGTCGACGCAAGCCCGACGGTAATGTGAATAAGGCGGGTGCTAAAGGTAAGCGAAAATCTCGGCGTTAAGCTTTAAGCGCTGAGGTGGCTGGGAATGAGCTCATTGAGTAAGGCGCCAAT
>JABBBH010000016.1:56835-85537 GCA_018607525.1 SAR92 clade bacterium | reverse complement strand
TTAAGCTTTAAGCGCTGAGGTGGCTGGGAATGAGCTCATTGAGTAAGGCGCCAATATAGTCAATAAATACGGTGCCTATATCATGGGTATAAAAATCTGCATCGCTACTACCAAGAGCGAGTACACCAAGAGGTTCCGATGAGTTTAGTGGCAGTGCTATTACCGAGGCTATACTCGTGACAGGCTGCTTGAAGAGAAGTTTTATTTGTTCTTCTCGCAGAACCCCGCTAACCGCTTTTTGCGCATTTAATAGGCTGCTTATTTTTGATTTTGCGTCTTCTTCTGAGATCATATTAGCCGAAGTTTTGGGTGTGAATACGCCCTTATCTATTAGGGTTAGGCTATAAAACTCAGTATTAAAGTCATTTTTAAGGCTAGTATCTAGTGCCTCTATCAAGCTGTTAAGGTCTTCAGCCTGTATAAGTTTGAGGACTAGTTGATTGGTTTTAGCCAGTAATTGGTCATTGTCTTTTGCAGTGCCAATCAGCTGTTCGACCTGTGCGCCTAGAGTCTTATTTTTATCGCGCATAATAGTGATTTGGCGTTCAACCAGTGAAATAGCTTTGCCACTATCGTGAGAGATGTTAATAGCCTCTAGGATATCGGGATTTTCTTCGAAAAAATTCGGGTGGCTAGTTAAATAATCACGCACTGATTGCAATTCTTTTGCCTGCGCTTTTTTAGTTGTCATAGTTTAATCTTTCCGTGAAAAACAGTTTCTGCAGGACCGGTCATAAGGATAGGCTGTTCTTCTCCCTGCCACTCAATGGTCAGCTTGCCGCCCAGCAGTTGAATCTCAATAGTGTTATTCACCAAACCCTGCTGAATAGCGGCTACAGCAGCTGCACAGGCACCAGAGCCACAGGCCTGAGTTTCACCTACACCGCGCTCATAAACCCGCAGTGCAATATTTTGGCGATCAATTATCTGCATAAAGCCTACATTGACACTTTCTGGGAAAATTTCATGCGCCTGAATAAGTGAACCGATGGTTTTTACGTCTGCATGGTTTATATCCTCAACCTGAAGTACTGCATGGGGATTGCCAACGGATAGAGCGGCAACCTGCAGACTGTTGTTGTTGATATCAATGCTGTACAGGTCGTTCTTTTGGTCAGATAGTAAGGGGATATCCGCAGGGATAAAACTGGGTGCGCCCATGTTAGCGGTGACCATATTTTTGGAATTAGAATGTATTTCCATAACACGGTTTTTGGTCTGTATGCGTACAGTTTTGTTACCAGAAAGCTGCTGATCAGCAATGTATCGTCCAATGCATCGAGCGCCATTGCCGCATTGCTCCACTTCGGAGCCATCGCAATTAAATATGCGGTAGTTAAAATCGATATTTTTATCTGTAGGCGGCTCAATAACTAGCACCTGATCACAGCCAATGCCCAAATTACGGTCAGCTATACGCTTAATGGTTTCTGTCGTCAGTCTGATACTTTGACGAACAGCATCGAGCACCACAAAATCATTGCCTAAACCATGCATTTTGGTAAATCTTGTCTGCATTCTGCGACGCTCCATTAGGATTCTTCTATCAACTGTTCACCGCGAACAAGATCCTCTAGGGTTTCTCTTGCTCGCACTAGATGAATTTTTCCATTGTCGATCATCACTTCAGCGACTCTCGGGCGGCTATTGTAATTAGAGCTCATGGTGAAGCCGTAGGCGCCTGCAGATGAAAGATACAGATAATCACCCTCAGATATTGATAATGCTCTGTTTTTGGCTAAAAAGTCGCCAGTTTCGCATACCGGGCCAACAACGTCATAAATTGCACTGTGCTCAGATTCTGTGTCCACTGTATTGATATCCATCCAGGCGTCATACAGGGCTGGTCGCAGCATATCATTCATAGCGGCATCTACGACGGCAAAGTTTTTATCACCATTTTTCTTAATCACCTGCACCTGCATTAATAGGATACCTGCATTGGCAGTAATAGAACGGCCCGGTTCCATAATCAGTGTTTCAGTGCGGCCTTCTAGCAAGGGGGCTAGAGCGTCCATATAGCTCTCTAAGGAGGGTACTGCTTCATTTTGATAGCATACACCTAGACCACCACCAATATCGAGGTGATGGAGTTTTATGCCCGCATCAGCAAGGCGATCTACCAGAACTAAAAGGTGTTTCATGGCATCTATAAACGGCGTGATATCGGTAAGCTGTGAGCCAATATGGCAGTCGACACCTACCACAGCGATACTCTCCATCTGTGCCGCCTGTTGATAGACATCAAAGGCTCGACTGATGTCGATGCCAAATTTATTTTCTTTAAGGCCGGTAGAGATATAGGGATGAGTTTTTGCATCTACATCTGGATTGACTCTCAATGAGACTGGAGCGATCTTGTTAACTTCAGCAGCAGTCTTATTTAATAGCCTAAGTTCAGATTCAGATTCAACATTAAAACAGTGAATACCCACTTCCAATGCACGACGCATTTCATCGGCTGTTTTTGCCACACCAGAATAAACAACCTTGGCTGGATCGCCGCCGGCCATTAATACACGCTCTAATTCGCCAGCAGAAACAATATCAAAGCCCGCGCCAAGCTTGGCAAGGGTCTGTAACACAGCAATATTAGAGTTTGATTTTACGGCATAGCAGATAAGATGATCGCGAGAAGCTAAGGCGCGCTGATAGTTAAGAAAGTTCTCACTAATAGCTGCTTTGCTGTAGGCATAACAGGGCGAGCCCTGTTGTTCGACGATGGTTTTTAACGGCACCTGTTCCATTATTCGTTGGTTGCCAACCGTTTTAACTGAGCTATGCATGCTTATTTAGACTCCGCATTTTGTGAGGATGCTGTTTCATCCGGTAAGTATAAGTCACCCGTATTACCGCAGCTGATGAGGCCGCAGACTAGCAAAAGGCAAAGAAGCAAAGGGAATCGTTGATGCATGTTCTGTTTCCATGGAAAAAGCAGTAGTATAGCGGTAGTAACCAACCACACTCAAACAATTATGTTCAGCATTTGCTGACAGGTATTTTTAACTATGACTGAAGCCCAGTTTAACCAAATCGTCGACGAGCTTATGTTTTCAATTGAAGTAAGTATTGATGATAGCGGTGCGGATATAGATTACGAAAATACTGCCGGTATGTTGACCATTACCTGTGAAGCTAACGGCTCACAAATCATTTTATCGCGCCAGCCAGCACTAGGTGAGGTTTGGTTGGCTGCAAAGTCAGGTGGCTTTCACTTTAAATTAGATACTGAATCCACCGAGGCTATCTGGCGCAATACTGTTAGCGGCGAGCCTTTGATAGAGATGCTTGCCGCTGCTTGCCTTGCGCAATCCGGTGAGCAGGTTAACTTCGACTTTTAACCAACGCTAATGCGCGTTTGGCTGCAGCTTTAACCTGTTCTGGCGCCGTTCCACCCTGGTGGTTTCTGGCGGCCACTGATCCTTCTAAAGTAAGAACTTCAAAGACGTCATGATCGATAAGATCTGAGAAGCTTTGCAGTTCCTCGAGGCTCATCTCAGATAAATCTTTGTTGTTTTCGATACCATAGGCAACTGCATTGCCGACTACTTCGTGAGAGTCTCTGAAAGGAGTTCCCTTACAGACCAAATAGTCTGCCAAGTCGGTTGCTGTGGAGAACCCTCTGCGCGCGGCTTCATACATAGAATCACGATTAGCCTGAATAGCGGGAATCATATCGCCAAAAGCGCGAAGACAGTCTTGTATAGTGTCCACGGCATCAAATAGGGGTTCCTTATCTTCTTGATTATCCTTGTTGTAAGCCAAAGGTTGTGACTTCATAAGGGTCAGTAAAGAAATAAGCTGTCCGGTAACTCTGCCGGTTTTACCTCTCACCAATTCTGGGACATCGGGATTTTTCTTTTGCGGCATAATCGAAGAGCCAGTACAAAAGCGATCGGGAAGATCAATAAACTGAAACTGTGCCGAGGCCCAAAGAATTAATTCCTCAGAAATACGCGAAAAATGTGTCATTAAAAGACTGGCAAATGCACAAAACTCAATAGCAAAATCACGATCGCTGACAGAGTCCAAGGAGTTTTCTGAGGGCTTAGTAAAGCCCAGCTCATTGGCGGTAAAGTTTCTATCAATAGGATAGCTGGTGCCTGCAAGTGCTGCCGAGCCCAATGGACTTTGATTGAGTCGTTTACGGCAATCGCAAAGTCGCTCATAGTCGCGCTGAATCATTTCGTTCCATGCTAAAAGATGGTGCCCAAAGGTCACTGGCTGAGCAGTTTGCAAATGGGTGAAGCCAGGCATAATTGTCGATGCCTCAGTACTGGCCAGTTCAATAATATTCTTCTGTAGTTGGCTGATCTGTGGCTTGATAGTATCAATTTGATCGCGCAGCCAAAGACGAATATCAGTAGCAACCTGGTCATTTCTGGAACGGCCGGTATGCAATTTTTTGCCCACAATACCGATGCGTTCAGTGAGCGCCGCTTCAATATTCATATGAACATCTTCAAGAATCTGTGACCAGACGAATTGGCCCTGATTAATTTCTTCGCCAATTTGTTCAAGGCCATCAATAATTTGTGTGAGCTCATCAGTAGTAAGAACACCTACTTTGGTCAGCATCTTGGCATGGGCAACAGAGCCTTGAATATCCTGCTGGGCTAGACGTTGATCAAAATCAACGGATGCAGTAAAACGTGCTACGAAGGTATCTACTGGCTCGTTAAAGCGCCCGCCCCAAGAGGCATTAGTCGTTGAATTGTCGCGCTTATTACTGTTGTTTTTATCAGATTTACTCATCGAGTTTTTTGCCCAAAAGATGTAATTTGAAGCGATTATAGCTAATCCTGATGCTTGGGGGCTAGAAGTTAGCCCAAATCCATGGTTTTTTTTAATAAACCGCTGGTTTTAAAAGGTTTACTCTGACAAATTGGCTGAAATTGATGATAATGACAGCCTAGACGTTAAATTAGGTTAAAGCCGTGACCAATAAAATTCGTATAGCCACAAGAAAAAGCCCCTTAGCTTTATGGCAGGCTGAATATGTTAAGGCCGAATTGCTTCATTATCATCCTCAATTGCAGGTTGAGTTGGTGGCAATGAGTACCCGTGGAGACAAACTATTGGATGCTCCTTTGGCTAAGGTCGGTGGAAAAGGGTTATTTGTTAAAGAGCTTGAGCTGGCAATGTTGGAGGGCAGGGCAGACATTGCCGTGCATTCAATGAAAGATGTGCCCATGGAATTTCCTGAGGGGTTGGGCTTGCAGGTCATCTGTGAGCGAGAGGATCCCACGGATGCCTTTGTATCAAATAACTATACCGATCTTTCTCAGTTACCCGATAATGCGGTTGTTGGCTCTTCTAGCTTGCGCCGCCAAACTCAAATTCGTGCGCAGTTTCCAAATTTACAAATTAAAGATTTGCGCGGCAATGTTAATACCCGATTAGATAAACTGGATAATGGGGAATATGACGCGTTGATTCTTGCTAGTGCGGGATTAATTCGTTTGGATATGAGTCATAGAATCGCTTCCAGACTGAATACTGAGCTCTGCCTGCCTGCTGGTGGTCAAGGGGCTGTGGGTATTGAGTGCCGATCTAATGATGAGGCTATTTTAGCGCTTTTAAGTCCTTTACATCACCAGGATACAGCGAGCTGCGTGATAGCTGAGCGCGCACTAAATCGTCGATTAAAGGGGGGCTGTCAGGTGCCAATTGCCTGTTTTGCAGAACTTTCATCTGACCGTCAGTCGATAGGTGTTAGAGGTCTAGTGGGTAGTGTTGATGGCCAGAAGATTTTACAGTCCCAGCTATCTGGCCCTGTGGCTAAAGCGCAACAATTGGGTGAAGCCTTGGCAGACCAGCTGCTCGAGATGGGAGCCGGTGAAATACTTAGCGAAGTACTAGGGAATCAGTAATGCCTAATAAGTCGGTGTTAGTGGTCAGGCCATTGCGTGAGGAGGATGCATTCCTCAAGTTGCTGGATCAGGCTGGGATTCCTTTTAATTACATACCCATTATGAGTATCGATCCTGTAGCGGCAGACAGTGATGATTTTGCTCGAGCAACCGCTTATATCGATGGGTTAGATCGGTTTGATCAGGTAATTTTTATTAGCGCTAATGCCGCGGAAATTGGATTGCCAATGATTGCTCAGCGTTGGCCTGAGATACCGAAAAATACAGAGTTTCTCGCGGTGGGTCAGCAGACTGCTGATGTTTTCTCGGCCTATAATTACCCCGTGGGTTACCCGCAGCGTCAACCTAACACCGAAGGTTTACTGCAAGAGCTTGCGCAGTTACAAGATTTAACAGCCCAGTCAGTGCTTATTTTGCGCGGCGGCAGTGGCAGGCAGACATTGGGTGATGAATTGGTAAGGCGTGGCGCTCAGGTAACCTATGCTGAGTTATACCAGCGTAATATTGATTCTAAATATCTTATCGAAGCGCAAAATTTTGCACCACAGGCCAGCTGTGTAGTTGTCCATAGTGGTGAGTTGTTACAAGCGATGGGCGTGCCTGCGGATAAGAATATACCCCTGGTAGTTCCCAGTGATAGAATTGCCCAATTAGCCCGAGAGATGGGATACCAAAGTGTGCAGGTCGCCAAGAATGCCTTACCCTCTTCGATGCACGAAGCAGTGTTGCAAGCGCTTTAATTAAATAATTGAGAAACAAGTGAAAATAATTATATGAAAGCCTCTATTTTAGCCAAACTGGATAACCTTGATGACCGCTACCAAGAGGTCGCTGCATTATTAAGTGATTCAGAGACAATTGCAGACCAAAATAGGTTTAGAGATTTGTCAAAAGAATATGCTGAGTTAGAGCCGGTGGTTAAGGCCTACTTAGACTATCGTGATGTGATTAATAATCTTCAAGAAGCCAAACTTTTACTTAAAGACTCAGATCCCGATATGCGAGCTATGGCACAGGATGAGCTCGCGGAGGCCGAGAATCAAAGAGTACCCTTGGAACTCAATCTTGAGCGATTACTGCTTCCCAAAGATCCTAATGATGAGAAAAATGTATTTCTCGAAATTCGTGCGGGTACTGGGGGTGATGAAGCAGCTATCTTTTCGGGTGATCTATTTAGAATGTACAGTCGCTTTGCGGAAGGTAAGCGCTGGAAGGTTGAGGTCATCAGTGAAAGTGAAGGTGACCATGGTGGCTATAAGGAAATTATTACTAGAATCGTTGGCAAAGGCGTTTATTCCCTACTCAAGTTCGAATCTGGTGCGCATCGTGTTCAGCGGGTGCCTGAAACTGAATCTCAGGGTCGAATTCATACCTCAGCCTGTACGGTAGCGGTTATGCCCGAGGCGGACGAGCAGGATGCGATCGAGATTAATAAAGGCGATTTGCGTGTAGACACATTTCGTGCCTCGGGGTCGGGTGGACAGCACGTCAATAAAACTGATTCTGCTATTCGCTTGACGCACCTGCCTTCGGGTATTGTTGTGGAATGTCAGGATGAGCGTTCACAGCATAAAAATCGCGCCAAGGCGATGTCAGTGCTTCAGGCGCGTTTAAATAATGCGCAATCTGATGCGGCGGCTCAAGAGCAGTCCGAGCAACGCAAAAATTTAGTCGGAAGCGGCGATCGCTCTGAACGCATTCGTACCTATAATTTTCCACAGGGGCGAGTCACAGATCATAGAATCAATCTGACGCTATACAAGTTAGGTGAGGTCATGGAGGGGAGTTTGGGCGAAATTGTCCAGCCTCTAATTAATGAATTCCAAGCTGAACAGCTTGCCAGTCTTGCCGACTAACAGCCATCATTATGGCTAATGTTTCCGATCTTCTAAAATATTCAGATCAGCTGCAATCCACCAGTGATTCAGCGCAGTTGGATTGCGAGTTATTACTTTGTTACGTATTGGATGTTGATCGAACCTGGCTGCGAACCTGGCCGGAAAAACCAGTTTCAAAGTCTTTAGAGGCTAAGTTTTGTGCTTTGCTTGAGCATAGAATTCAGGGTCAGCCCATTGCTTATCTTGTAGGTTCTCGTGGATTCTGGTCGATGGATTTGCAAGTTTCACAGGATACCCTGATACCGCGACCCGAAACTGAGTTGTTAGTTGAGCTTGCATTAAATCTAAGGTTGCCCAAAAAAAGCCATGGATTGGACTTAGGTACCGGTACTGGTGCTGTTGCCCTAGCCTTGGCGGCTGAGCGACCCGATATGAATTTTATCGCTGTAGATTATCAGGTTGGCGCTGTTAGTTTGGCTAATAAAAATTGCCAAACTCTAGGACTTTCCAATGTTAATATTTTTCAAAGTGACTGGTTTGACTCGTTGCAGTTAACAGACAATCAATTTGATTTGATTGTTAGTAATCCTCCCTATATTTCTGTAAATGATCCTCATCTCCAGCAGGGCGATGTTCGTTATGAGCCCAATAGTGCATTAGTTTCTGGTGTTGATGGTTTGGATGATTTGAAAAAAATTATTACTCAAAGCCCTTTGTACTTAAAATCCGATGGCTGGTTACTGCTTGAGCATGGTTTTGATCAGGGGCCTGCTGTTGTGCGCCTTATGATCGAGGCTGGCTTTCAAGAAGTCGTAACCCACAAAGATTATAATCAGATAGATCGTGTAACCCTTGGGCAATGGGCATAAATTCAACTGTGACTGATTCGTTGGGTCGAAGGCTAGAAAAATATGATCGAAAAGAACAGACAGGGCAGGGTTGGTTAATTTTTAAGCGGTTTAGGTGCATTTCTGCTACACTTGCCGCAAATTGACCATCGTGGCAAATGCATTTAGGCTTTTCGCCAGTATAAAAAACAAACAAAGTATCTATTAACTTGACTAAAAACTCTGAACAACCCAAAGACCAGCCGTCGCAAAAAAAACCTGCGCAAACTGAGGCTGGCAAAAACCGAAGCCCATCAAAATCTAATCGTCAAAAATCGCCAAAGTGGGATATTTCTCAGTTTGTTGTGGCCCCGCAAGAGGGAAAGTCTCGATTTCATGATTTTGATTTACCCGCAGAGCTTATGCAGGGTATTCATAACATTGGTTTTGAATACTGCACGCCCATTCAGGCTGCTTCATTACCCCGTACTTTGAATGGTTACGACCTGGTAGGTAAGGCGCAGACGGGTACAGGTAAAACGGCGGCTTTTTTGTTAAGTATTATTGCCGACCTAATCAAGCATCCTGTGGAGGGTGAGCGCTATTTAGGTGAAGCTAGAGCCATGATTATGGCACCTACTCGAGAACTAGCTATTCAAATTGCCGATGATGCTTCTAATTTGGTAAAGCATCTTGATTTAGGGGTTCACTGTTTGGTCGGTGGTATGGACTATGGTAAGCAGTTATCAAAACTCCAGCGCAAACACTGTGATATTTTGGTGGGTACACCGGGCCGCCTTTTAGATTTTGCTAATAACCGAGATATTTACCTAGATCAGGTAGAGGTTCTGGTAATTGATGAAGCTGATCGCATGCTCGATATGGGATTTATCCCTCAGGTTAGACGTCTTGTGCAACTAACGCCCAAGAAAGAAGACCGTCAGACACTCTTATATTCAGCGACATTTACTCCCGATATTATGCGCCTTTCTCAATCTTGGACCTTTGAGCCGGTAATGGTAGAGATTGATGCAGAAAAGATAGCCACTGATACAGTTGAGCAGAAAATCTACATTGCCACTACTGAGGAGAAAATAATTTTACTGCAAAATATTTTGTTATCAGATGAGGTAGATTCGGTGATGGTTTTTGCTAATCGAAGAGATATTTGTCGAACATTGCATGAAAAGCTTCAGAAGCAGGGCTTCAAAGTAGGTATTCTGTCGGGAGATGTTCCGCAAAATCGCCGGATGAAAGCATTGGAGTCATTCAAATCTGGTGCATTAAAAGTGATGGTGGCTACGGATGTGGCAGGTCGAGGTATTCATGTTGACGGTGTCAGCCATGTGATTAATTACACCTTGCCGGAAGAACCTGAAGACTATGTGCATCGCATTGGTAGAACCGGTCGTGCTGGTAAAACAGGAACTTCCATCAGCTTTGCCTGTGAAGACGATGCTTTCCGTTTAGAGCCCATTGAGAAATTATTAGAGACCAAACTTAATTGTATAATGCCAGACCTTGCGCTTCTTGAGCCGCCAAAAACCAAAGCTTAAATCTAGCGAATTTTTTTGGTGGTTAGGCGTGGCGCATCAGCCTTTGTTTCTGGCGACCCCAGTCTTTCTCTTTAGAGTCCATGCGTTTGTCATAGGCTACCTTGCCCTTAGCTAGGGCAATTTCACATTTTACTAAATGACCTTTCCAGTAAAGGGTGGTGCAAACACAGGTTCGCCCCTTCTGTTTGATGGCATCTTCAATTCTTTTTAATTCACGGGCATTTAACAGTAGTTTACGAGTTCTTGTGGGCTCGGTGACGTAATGGGTTGAAACTGTATTTAACGGCGTGATATTAGTCCCTATTAGCCAAGCCTCGTTATCTTTCACAAACACATAGGTATCTGTCAGATTAACACTGCCGCCGCGCAAACTTTTCACTTCCCAACCCTGCAGGGCAAGACCGGCTTCGAACTTCTCTTCAATAAAGTAGTCGTGTCGAACTTTACGGTTTTGGGCAATTGTGTTGGATTGCTGTTTAGGTTTCTTTTTGCTCATGGTAGGGATTATACGTTGACCATTGATTTTGTCATGAAAAATTAAACTATTTATCTCAATCGTTTATGCTTATTCATACAGTCATTAATAAAAATCTACAATATGTAGGTCAGAGCTGTAAAAATGTTTACAATTAAGCCCTCAATGATTAGGAGTTGATATGGCACTTCAGCAAAAAGGCATGCATGGCGCTTGGGTCAGTCGCTGGACTTTTATTATGGCGGCAACGGGTTCAGCCGTCGGGCTTGGGAATATGTGGAAATTCCCCTATGTTGCAGGTAGTAATGGCGGTGGTGCTTTTGTGTTGGTGTATCTTGCCTGTATTTTGCTTATTGGTGTGCCGGTTATGATGGCCGAGGTTATGCTGGGCCGTCATGGACGAAAAAGCCCAATTAATTCCATGAGTGATATTGTCGATGAAAGCGGAGTAGATCGCCGATGGGCTTATTTAGGCTGGTTGGGGGTTGTGGCTGGTGTTCTGATTCTATCATTTTATGCCGTGATAGCCGGCTGGGCAATGAGCTATATTATTGAAATGGGGTCTGGTGCTTTACGGGGTGTTGACGGCAATTCAGCCGCCGCCGCATTTACCAATTTACTCAATGACCCCTCAAGATTGATATTTTGGCAGACGGTATTTTTAGTACTCTGTGTTGCCGTAGTTATGGGTGGGGTTAAAAAAGGACTCGGAGTTGCCGTTGAGACATTAATGCCACTGCTGTTCTTTATTTTGATTGGGCTACTGATCTTTAGTATGTTTGAGGGAAATTTTAGTGCAGCGGTTAATTTCCTTTTTGATTTTAATTTTAATCAGCTCACTTGGCGTTCAGTGCTTGAAGCTATGGGGCAGGCATTTTTCACACTCAGTATTGGTATGGGTGCGATTATGGCCTATGGTGCTTACATGCCGCAAAAAGCGAGTATTGGCAAGACCATTCTAGTGGTGGCATTTTTTGATAGTGCCGTCGCTATTATCTCTGGACTGATTATCTTCTCTATTGTTTTTGCTACCCAAGGAATTGAGCCCAGTGCAGGCCCTGGTTTAATGTTTATCAGCCTACCGGTGGCATTTGGCACTATGCCAGGTGGACTATTAATTGGCGCAATCTTTTTTATCTTGGTTTCTATTGCAGCATGGAGTTCAGCTATTTCTTTACTTGAACCCTGCGTGGCATGGCTGGTTGAGGCTAAAAATATGAACCGATTTAAGGCCAATACAATTCTTGCGGTAGTGGTCTGGCTTCTTGGTTTAGGCACAGTTTTTTCCTTTAACCTATGGTCGGGTTATCAGGTATTTGGTTTTACATTCTTTGATTTTCTAGATTTCTTAACGGCCAATATTATGCTGCCAATTTCGGGCTTATTGATCGCATTATTTGTTGGCTATGTGGTGGATAAGAAAATTATTGATTCAGAAATGCTAGGTATTCAGCCTAAGGTGGCGTTAATATGGCGCTTTGCTTTGCGCTACCTTGCCCCACTAGCAATTGGCGCTGTTTTTATAATGGGCTTTTACGATAAATTCTTTTAGGGGTGGCAGTGACAAAGGTTAGCAGATCAGCATTGGTTCCATACTCAGCAGAGTCAATGTTCTGCTTGGTGAATGATGTGGCGAGCTATCCACAATTTATGGATGGCTGTCAGTCAGTTGAAATTATTGAGCACACAGAGCAACTTATGGTGGCTTCTCTGTGTTTAAAAAAAGCCGGTATTGAAATTAATCTGACCACAGAAAATCAATTAGTACCGAGTTTAAGTATAGAAATGAGCTTGCAAGACGGACCCTTTAGTTCATTTAAGGGGTTATGGCAGTTTAAGGCACTTTCTGATTCGGCTTCAAAGTTGTCTCTTGATCTTGAGTTTGAATTTAAACGTCGAGGACTAGGCAGGGTTGCTGCTGGAATGTTTTCTGGGGTTGCTAACAATCTTGTAGATGCATTGTGCCGGCGAGCAGATGAAGTGTATAAATAGGAAAAAAAATGACAGCAGGTGAGACAAATATTATTGTTGAGGTAGCCTATGCGTTACCTGAAAAACAGGTGCTCAAAGAGCTGACTGTGCTAGAGGGAACCACTGCCCTAGAAGCGGTTAAGCAGTCCGGTATATTGGCCTTGTTCCCTGATATAAATATCGAAAATACCAAGATGGGTATATTCTCTCAGGTATTGGGTACTAAGGGTCTGGAAGCGCCAGAGGGCTATGTTCTTAAAGCCAGAGATAGAGTGGAACTTTATCGAGCCCTTATTGCTGACCCGAAAGAAGTACGACGTCGCAGAGCTGAAGAAGCTAAGGCACAAAAAACCGACTAATTATTCTGCAGTTTGATCAGCATCGGTTAATTGAAAATCCCCGGATACGCTTTGAAGAAGACCTTCGTTATCAAAGCTAAGCTGTAACTGACGCTCAGATCCTTTTCCTTTTGGGTCAACTCTGCTGTAAAAATAATCCCAGCGTGAATTGTCAAAAGTATCAGTGGTCAAGGGCGTGCCTAAGATATATTGAACCTGAGACATAGTCATGCCGACTTTTAATTTGCTAACCATTTCTTGGTTGACTATGTTACCTTGTTGAACAGTGACTTTGTGAATACTTGGAAACTGAATCCAGCTACAACTAGAAATTAATGATAAACAGAGTAAGATCAAGATAGAATAAATACGCATTTGGGCTTCCATGAAGGTTCAAGTCACAAGATAATGCCTAAATGATAACATAGAGAAGGGTAAAGTATGTCTCCAGAAGATATGGAACTTAAAAAAGCGGGTTTGAAAGTAACACTACCGCGTATCAGAATTTTACAAATTTTAGAAAACTGTTCTGAGCGACATATGACCGCTGAAGATATTTATCAGTCTCTTCGTGACGCAAGTGAAGACGTGGGTATTGCCACCGTATACCGTGTGTTAACTCAGTTTGAGACTGCAGGGTTGGTTGAAAGGCATAATTTTGATTCTGGGCCAGCTGTCTATGAGCTTGATCGTGGCGAGCACCATGATCATATGGTATGCACTGAAACGGGCAAGGTCATTGAGTTTCATAACCACGAAATTGAAGAATTGCAGGAAAAAATTGCCGAGCAAAACGGCTATCAATTAGTAGGTCACAGCCTAGTGCTGTATGTAAAACCCAAAGATTAATCTTAAGCCAATTAATTTAAATATCTTAAAAGCCGTGTTCAGCGCTTGGAAATTCGCCGCTGTGAACCTCTTTTCTATAAGCTTTAAGTGCGTTTTGAATATTAGATTCTTTGAGTAAATAATTCTTTGCGAATTTGGGTGGCTTGGCTGATATTCCTAACATATCTTGAAGCACCAGAACCTGAGCATCAGTGGCTGGCCCTGCACCTATTCCAATAACCGGTATAGCCAAGTTTTTCGCCAGTGTCTCACCCAAGCTTGATGGGATACATTCGACTACTAAAAGATCGGCGCCAGCTTCTTCAAGCAGCTTAGCTTCATCAAGCATTTTATCAGCGGCCTCAGTGTTTTTCCCCTGAACTTTAAAGCCACTAAGCTTATGAACTGATTGCGGAGTTAACCCGAGATGCCCACAGACTGGAATGCCTCGTTCAGTCAATGCATGAACGGTTTCGGCAAGCCATTCTCCACCTTCCAGTTTGACCATTTGCGCGCCGGCCTGCATAAGAATGGCTGCATTTTCTAAGGCTTGGGGAATGGTTGCGTAGGACATGAAAGGCATATCAGCTACGATTAAGGAGGCGCTAATACCGCGATTAACATTGGCAGTATGGTAGGCCATTTCATCAATCGTAACAGGGAGGGTAGTCTCTTGACCCTGAATCACATTACCTAGAGAGTCACCCACCAATGTGACTTCAATTTCAGCCTCATCGATTAACTTTGCAAAACTATAATCATAGGCAGTGATAACGGCAAATTTTTTGCCCTCAGCTTTGATAGATTTTAGGCGCTCAATAGTTACATTTTTCATAATTTAATGGCTCAAAAATAAGACGCGGGGTTTGTGAGTAAACTCTATTGTAGCATCTTAAAGAAAGGATGATTATTGAATAGGATGCGGGTTGTAATAATGCCGGCCGGAATGACCGCGAAGGATATATTTCACAAGATTATAATAATCTGAGTTGCCCTCGGCTAAATTAATTTCACTGGTATTTACAATAAGAAGAGGGCTATCTTCGTAATGGTAAAAAAACTGCGTATAAGCGTCATTAAGCTGTTCTAGGTACGATTGGTCTATACCGCGCTCAATCGGATTGCCGCGCTGCTGTACACGGTTTAAAAGGGTGCTAGTGGGCGCCTGAAGGCATATCACTAAGTCGGGTTGTGGTAGTTCTTCAATTACCCTGTCATACAGGGTTTGATAAAGACGATATTCGTCATCGTCCAGAGTGATTTGAGCAAATAAGGGATCCTTTTCAATTAAAAAGTCTGACACCTGACCCTCATGAAAGAGCTCGCCCTGCTTTAAGGCTTGAAGTTTTTGAATTCTTTGGAACAGAAAAGACAGCTGAGTTGGTAGGGCATTAGCGCGTTTATTCTGGTAGAAGCGCTCTAAAAACGGATTTTCATGGGCGTCTTCAAGCATTGTTTTGCAATTAAATGTTTCAGCAAGACGCTTGGCTAATGTAGTTTTACCAACGCCAATCGGACCTTCCACCGCTATATAATGAGGAATAGTGATATTGGCGGCCTCAGTTTCTAGGCCTAATTCATTAAGAAATGCGACTTCCACTCAAATATTCTCCAGTGACTGGGCTTAGAAAACGATTAGTCATTTAACTTTACGATACCTTGCATTGAACAGTTTGCCAATAGATTAGAAATATTTCCACGCTTGGGAATAACCAAATTGGCGTCTAAATCGTTGAGGGGTGCTAAAACAAAAGCGCGCTCATGGGCGCGCGGATGGGGCAGGATTAGTTGTTCTGAGTTTTCAATCAGCTGATCAAAAACCAATATATCTAAATCCAGGGTTCTAGCACCCCAGCGCTCCTTTCTTACTCGGCCTTGGTGATTTTCAATACTTTGCAGCGCTAGTAATAATTGATTGGCGCTAAGACTTGTTTCGATCTTGATGGCAGCGTTGATATAGTCGGGCTGATCGCCAGGACCTATGGCCTGAGTCTGGTAAAAGTGAGAGGTTCTAAGTAAGTGAATGGTGGTTTGATTGTCGATGCTTTGGATGGCATTTAAGAGTTGTTTTTTTGGGCTTTCAAAAATGCCATTGCGTTCATTTCCAAGGTTACTGCCAAGGCCGATAAATGCCACATGCATTAGTCTGACTGCCTAGGTCGCCGTCTGGGGCTTCGTCCTTTTGATTGCCCAGTATTTAATTTTTGTACCATTTTTTGACGTGTTTCCTCGTCGACATCTTGGTACTTTGTCCACCAGTTGCCAAGACCATCGAGTTGCTCTCCCGTTTGTTCGCGAAGAAGAACGAAATCATAGGCCGCACGGAATCGAGGCTGTTCCATCAGTCGATTGGCTCGATTGCCACCGCGCTTGGAAAGAGTCAACTGCATTGCCCAGATTTCTCGCATCGCTAGCGTAAAGCGTTTTGGAATGGCAGTGATGGGAATTTGATTACTAATGACCTCACTCGCCGCCTTATTAATGGCAGTAGTAGCGGGCTGGCCATGGTTTTGAAGTTCTTGAGCTGTTTTCTGCACAGCGGGCCAGAGCATAGCTGCGTAGATAAAGGCCGGAGTGACACGCTGTTTGTTTTGTATACGCAAATCAGTGTTGGTTAGCGCCTGCTTGACCATTGCCAAAGCCGTTGGATGGCCCTGTTCTATAAGGCGATTAGTTTGGGGCACAAGATGGGCGAACAGCTTGTATTCCAGAAGTCGTTCAAATACATCTAAACCATAGCCACTCATAAACAGTTTAAGGGTTTCATCAAACATTCTCGGCGATGAGACATGCTTGAGCTTAGACCCTAATTTAACCATCGGCTTTGAGCTTTTAGGATCAATATCAAAGCCTAGCTTGCCTGCAAATCTAGCCACACGAAGCATTCTGACGGGGTCTTCGCTGTACCTTGTTGATGGCGTGCCAATAATGCGAATAGTCCGTGATTCAAGATCATCTAAACCATCACAGTAGTCATGTAGGCAGTTCTTTTCAGTATCATAGTAGAGCGCATTGATAGTTAGATCGCGTCTAGTTGCATCGTCAACCAGAGAGCCAAATTTATTATCTCTTGTGAGTAAGCCACTTTCAGCCTGTTGCACTAGGTTTGTATGTTCTGTGTCGTTCGATCTAAACGTAGTAACTTCGATAATATCTCGACCAAATTGAACATGCACAATTTGAAAGCGCCGGCCAATAATTCTTGAGCGTCGAAATAAGCGTTTAACTTGCTGGGGTGTTGCATTGGTTGCAATATCAAAATCTTTTGGCTTGAATCCTAGTAGAATATCGCGAACGCAACCCCCGACGACGTAGGCTTCAAAATTTCTGCTTTGAAGTACACGCACAACTTCACGAGCATTTTTACATATATCCGCGGGATCGAGACTATGCTCATTTGAGGTCAGGACGCACTGGTCGTCTGTCGCTTTTAGCGATGATGATCGATTAAAAAAATGGGTCAGACGTTTAAGCACATTAATAGCCGTTGTGTACAAAACGAATAGTTTAACAGAGCAAATCCAGCACTGTTAGGATTATTATCATGGAAAAATTATTACTGATAAAAGTGAGAGTTTTTTTGAGCAGAAAATAAAAAAGGGTTGCCTCTCGGCAGCCCCCCTCAATTGTTCGTCAGCAGATGCCTTAGAACACTTTGCAATCCATCCGGTTTTTATTATTATTTATTTTTATTATTATTATTGAAGTCTCCCTCAACTGATATCTATCTAACCAAAATTAGTTCGTGGTAACAACTAGGATATATGCCAGTTAACGCAAAAATAGCCCAAAACAGCTCAAAATGTTACTTTTCGTAACAATTAATGCGGTAAAAGAGCCTTTTTTTGAGGTGGTTACTTGGGTTTATCAAGCTTTAATTTGATTCTACGTTGCCATAATGACTTGCGACTGATTCCCAAATTTTTTGCCAGAGCAGTTTCAGACATATGCTCCTGATTTTGAGTCACAAAGCGAATAAAGTAATCCTCTAAGGATAAATTGGGTAGGTCTTTTTGCTTATCAGTGCTCGTTTTTTGCGATATATTTTTTTGAGGTAGACTGAGCGAAGGGACATCAATAATACCCTCAGAATTGGTAAAAATAAGCGCTTGATGAATAGACTCTTTGAGCTGAATGACATTTCCAGGCCAGTCGCAGGCGTTTAAGGCTTTAATTGCATTAGCTGTTAGGCTGATTTCACGTTGTATTTTTTTTGCGTATTGGTATAAAAAATGACTGGCTAGCAATGAAATATCTGATTTTCGTTCTCTTAATGGAGGAATATTGATCGTAATGCTACTAAGTTTATATAAGAGATCTTCGCGAAATAAATTTAGCGCTGTCGCAGTGGTTAGATCTTTTTCTGTTGAGGCAATTGTGCGTATTTTTTTGTTACTAAGACTAGAGGCAACCACTTTTTGCAGTGACGAATCCAGTTCACAGATATTGTGATAATAAAGTGTTTTCTGATTATCCGTATCAAGTTCTTTACTGAGCTGCTGTTGGGTTACCGATACGCAATCTATCATTATAAGCGGGTAGCAAGAAAATGGACTGATTTGATGAATCTCTCTGACTATTTTGCGCTTCCCTGAGCCAGGTTCCCCGATTATCAGTATTGGCGTAACGCGTTTTGCCATCTGTTTTATTTTGCTGGCTATTTTTATAATTTGAGGACTATTGCCTATTAGCGGGATATTGTTGTTTGTCTGGAGTATTTTACTAATTACCTGCTGAAGTACATCAAACTCAACCGGCTGGGCTAAATAATCTGCCGCTCCTCGTTGAATGACTTCAATGGCCTGTCTCATATCAGGATTATGGGACAGGAACACCACGGATTTTTTGGGGCAGCGAGCTATGATTGTGTTGATATTAATTTTGGGCATATCAATATCACAGAGAACAGCATCAAAAGTCTTGGTATTAGTAGCTTCAAGTGCCAGTTTGTTAGAGTTAACCTGGGTAACATCTAACTTAAGTTTCTTGAATAGGCTAAGCAAAGCTTTCTCATTGAAAAGCTGTTCAGAGATGATTAATATTTTTGATGTTGATGCCATGGGCTAAGCATAACGCAAATAAATTCTAATGCGAGAAAGAAACTTAGAGATTTTCGGGTGCAGCAATACCGGCATCAATTGGAGGAATGCAGGAGAGATTCCAGTGGGCGGTTGCCCAGGCTAAAATTTCCCCTGTTGATGATTGGCGTAGTTCTATGGGTGGGTTTTGTTTAAGCCAGTCTAGCGCCAACCATAGCTGTTCCGATTCATTGCCAACCATGAGTGCTTTGGCGAAATGCTGTTTGCTGAGTTTTTGCCCCAGTGAATTTAGCGCCAGGGGTATATGCACATAGTTGGGGGTTGAGTGGTTAAGGCATTTTTGTAGCAAAATCTGTCTTGGAGTCGAGTCTAAAAGATCAAATCCCCGCACAATTTCAGTTATGCCCTGATGGTAATCATCTATGACTACCGCCAGTTGATATGAAATTAAGCCATCACGCCTGAGGACAACAAAATCACCGACATCATTGTTAAGCGACTGATGGAATTCACCCATAACACTGTCAGTAAAGCCAAGTTCATCGCTATTATGGCTAATGGCCTTCAAACCTCTATTGATTGAAAATCGAGAAGAGGCATCAATTTTTGGAAGATTTTGTTGGCTGCACTTGCCATCGTAAATTCCGCTTAACTCTGAAATCCGCTGTCGGGTGCAGGTGCAGTTGTAAACAAGATTTTTGATTCTTAGGCTTTGTAAAACATCATGATACTGATCGATCTGGTCACTTTGATAGAAAACCGAATCATCCCAAGCAAGACCATGCTGCTCTAGCTGTTTAAGAATACCAGTGGCAGAGCCTTGAATTTCACGAGGTGGATCAAGGTCTTCAATTCTTACCAGCCACTTTCCTTGATTTTTTTTGGCCTGAAGGTAACTAGCGACGGCCGCTAGAAGTGAGCCGAAGTGAAGGGGACCTGTGGGGGAGGGGGCAAAACGACCAACGTAGGAATTTAGCATCTAATGATTGCTGTTTAAGCGAAGCAATAGAGCTGTCGGCAATTTAGCCGCCAGTTATTTGCTTTTCCTTAATTTCGTCAAGTGTTTTGCAGTCGACACATAGGTCGGCGGTTGGTCTTGCTTCTAATCTACGAATACCGATTTCAACGCCACATTGGTCGCAGAAGCCGTAATCGTCCTCTTCAACACGAACCAGTGTTTTATCAATCTTTTTAATAAGTTTACGCTCGCGATCTCGGGTGCGCAGCTCCAGACTAAATTCTTCTTCTTGTGTGGCACGATCAGCAGGATCTGGAAAGTTTGCCGCTTCGTCCTTCATGTGATTTACAGTGCGATCAACTTCTTCCATGAGTTCTTTACGCCATGCATTCAAAATTAATTTGAAGTGCGCGCGCTGTAAATCGTTCATGTACTCCTCTTTAGCCTTAGCCTGGTAAGGGGCTAGACCGTGGAGGGTGGCAGAAGTGGCGCCTTTTGGCGACTTAGTTGAGGCGCTTGCCGCTGTTTTTTTCTTTGCTGTTGCCATGCTTTATGCCCAAAATTTTAATAAGCTTAAAAAGTAAAGCGGGGGTTATAGAGAATTTATAACAATTTATCAAGATAAATTTTTCCCTTTTTACTTTGTTTTGGTATCAAGTCTCTAGTAGATTAAGATTCTGTCTAAAAATATAGCACATATTCAGCAATGAATATTTGCTGTAAATGTGAACTGTATTGCATAGGAAAAAACTGTTGAAAATCAATCCCGAGCTTCATCCAGCGAAATTTATTAAAAGATACAAGCGCTTTTTTAGTGATGTTATCACCGAGCAGGGTGATGCCTTAACTTTGCATTGCCCTAATACTGGATCTATGAAAAATTGTTTAGTAGCTGAATCTGCCTGTTGGTATTCGCTTTCCAATAACCCAAAAAGAAAACTTCCAGGAACATTGGAATTAGTGACAACAGAGTTTGGCAATCTTGCCGGCATCAATACGCATAGAGCCAATCATCTGGTCAAAGAGGCCATTTTAGAGAATAAAATCTCGCAATTAACCGGATATGAGAATCTTCGTACAGAGGTTAAATACGGTAAAGAAAATAGTCGCATTGATTTACTGCTTGAAGATACCGAAAAAGGTCTTTGTTATGTTGAAGTGAAAAATGTCACTCTAGAGGCCCCCAATGGCTTGGTGATGTTTCCCGATGCCGTAACTAGCCGAGGAGCAAAACATCTTCGAGAGCTTATTGATGTGATTGATCAGGGTCATAGAGCCGTGCTTTTTTTCTGCGTTCAGGTGAACAATGCCCTAAAAATGGAAGTGGCCAGTGAGGTTGACCCGCTGTATGCCAAAACCCTAGCTAAAGCCATAGCTGTTGGGGTTGAGGTTATTGCATGGCGAGCCGATTTAAGCGCACATGAAATAGTCTTAAGCCAAGCTATTCCTTGTCTTCAAGATCTGCCAGTGCCTGAGCGCGCAGACTAACTGGTGCAGGGGGTAGCTCTTGACCTGCGCTGATCGCAAAAGCCTGTCCATCCTGATGTAAATCTATGGCTTGCAGGTGGTCACCACTACAGGGCCCTAAAACACAGAGCCCTGAATCAATTTCAAATAGTGCGCCATGAAATGCGCATTGAATAGTCTGCTGGTCAATGCTTAAAAATTGATTGGGTGACCAATTGAGTGGGCTACCTCTATGGGGACATATATTCCAATAGGCATAAATAGCATCAGCCTTTCTCACCGCAAAAAGTGGTCTGTCTTGAATAACCATTTCAATTGAATGTCCCTCTTCAATATCATTGAGAGAGCAGAGCGGTATTTCATTTTCAAGGCAAGTACTAGCTACCATAGTTGGATCTTCCCATAGGGTATTACTTTCAAAGCCTCTATCTTGAAGTTAAACAATTAAAAGTCAATGTTTGGCGGCCAATCTTTAGGGCAAAAGTGTTCATTGTTTGCCCCCTATAAAGATATAAGGTAAGTTGAGGTTTTTCGATCATTACGAGATCTGTTATTTATGACTGTTGATATTGTGACTGGTTCAACCAGCGATCATCTAGTGGCCCTTGAGCAGGCCGTTGATCACAGGGTTGAACAGTATATTCACAGGCAAATAGTAGAGCCGCTGTTAAATTTACAGCAGGCCGCGACTGAAGCGGGCTTTGATTTAAAAATCTGTAGTGCCTTTAGATCTTTTGAGCGCCAATTAATTATATGGAATGGCAAGGCTTCGGGCTCAAGGGCGGTAATGGATGAGCTGGGTCAGCCCATGGATATAGCATCATTAGGTGCATGGCAAAAAATTCAGGCAATTATGCGTTGGTCCGCATTACCTGGCGCCTCAAGACATCATTGGGGTACTGATTTTGATATCTACGATGCAAAGGCAATGCCTGAGGGTTATCAAATAAAGCTAACCCCCGATGAGGTGCAGGGGAAGGGTCTATTTACACCTATGCATGATTGGCTTGATCAATATATACAGGCAGGACATACCGCTTTTTATCGTCCCTATGAGTTTGATACTGGCGGTATTGCGCCAGAGCGCTGGCATCTTAGTTATCGCCCGCTAGCAGATCAATATGCAGCACTGCAGACGGTTGATGTGATTGCCCTAAGACTGCAACACTCAAAAATACTATTACTGGATGCAGTGATTGAGCATTTGGATGAGATTTACAATCGTTATATCCTTGTGGACTAATTGCCTGATTATGGAAAACTTTAAATTATGAAATCAACGGACCCAATATGGGATCATATGATCGCTGAAGCCAAGCAACTTGCTGTGGCTGAGCCGATGCTGGCGGATTACTTTGAAAGTGCAATTTTACAGCATCAAGATTTAGAGTCTGCAGTGAGTCATATTCTTGCAGAGAGCTTTGTTGATTCCCCATTAGCTGTCCATGATGCTAAATCAGTGATTACTGAAGCCTTTGATACTGATTTAACCATTGCTCAGTCAATCAGGCGTGACATAGAAGCTGCCTATGAGCGCGATGCCGCCTGTCAGCAATATTTAATGCCTCTAATTTACTTCAAAGGATTTCAGGCTCTGCAGTTATACAGAGTAGCTCATTGGCTATGGCTAAATGAGAGAGTGGCTTTGGCATTATTTTTTCAAAATAGTATTTCAGAACGCTTTACTGTGGATATTCATCCAGCGGCTAAGTTAGGCAGCGGCATTATGATTGATCATGCCACTGGCTTGGTGATCGGTGAGACGGCTGTTGTAGGTGACGATGTGTCTATTTTGCATTCTGTGACCTTAGGTGGCAGTGGATGCCAGCAGGGTGATCGGCATCCAAAAATAGGCAATGGAGTATTGCTTGCGGCAGGCGCCAAAGTTCTTGGCAATATTACTGTGGGTGATGGCGTAAAGGTAGGTGCGGGGAGTTTGGTTCTTGAATCGGTTCCCGCTCATGTCACTGTGGCGGGGGTGCCGGCTAAGATTGTGGGTGCTCCGGTTGAAGAAAATCCGGCATTAGAAATGGATCATTATATCGAGTAGGGGCATTATCTTTATGTTGCGTAAAGTTCTTGCGGTATTAAATCGACGAACAAGAGTTGCCGGGAAAAACTCATGGCAGGGACTCAAAGATGCCTTTGCAAATGAAGAAGCTTTTAAAGTCCAATCTATTCTATGTTTGATCTTAATTCCCTTGGCACTAGTCATTGCCGAAAATTATTTACAGTTACTTCTGCTTCTCTGTTCGCTTTTTTTGGTGCTAATTGTTGAGCTTCTCAATACCAGTATTGAAATGGTTGTAGATCGAATTGGTACAGAGTTTCACAAGCTTTCAGGACGAGCAAAAGATATCGGATCTGCGGCAGTCTGCCTGTCTATGGTGGTATTTATACTGGTTTGGTCAACGGTAATCGCGCAGAATTTCGGTGTTTTAGCGTATTAATCTAAGCAGATACCAATCAAATAACCAAGTTGCTGACGCAGAACCTGAAGCCGACTTTCTGAAAAGCCCTCTAAAATAAATTGATTTTTATCATAGCTCTGAAAGCGCGCGATAGAGGATAATTCATCAATACTAAACTGACTGCAATGCAACACAATAAGCCCTTCTTGAACATCTGATGCAAGGGCCATATTTTGCTTTTTGAGGGCAATAATCGACTGTTCGTACCAGAATTGAGGGGTTGTACCAATATCGTCACTGCTGATAATCCAGTTGATTTCTAATTCAATACCAGATTTTTTAGACAGTTGTTCAACCAGTTGCTGCAGGCTATAAACGGCCATCAAACAGACGAGCAAATGTTGTTTGGAGCAATGGGTAGAACGGATAGCAAAACAAAAGCTATCCTCGGTGCCCTCAATTCGCTCGCCACCATAAAGCTGCAGTGTGCGCAGAATACAATAGTCCAATTTTTCTAATAGCTGATCTAAATTGTCTCTATTTAATTGCGCGAGAAGCCGTTGATTATTTTTTATATTGCCACTGACTAGAGAATAAAAGTATTTATTATTGGGGGCTAATGAGGAATCTCCGGAGGTGGAGAGCAAGGGTTGTATTTTGGTTTCCAGTGCAGAGATTTCGTCCGCTAAGGGTTCGGTTTTACCCGGTAGTCGCTCGCTCAGACGCTCAATTCGGGCTGTTATTTGATCAACAAATCGATAGCAACCATAGGTGCAAAGCACAGTGAAGGCTAACCAGAGTAGCAACCAATTAATAAATACTCGGTGATATTGCGCCATAATAGGCTGGCTATTAACTTCTACAGAAATAATACCAGCTTGAGTATTTTGAAACTCAATAGCCTGTTTAAAGGTTTTAGTTTTAGTAGTTTTGAGTAAGCTACTGGCACTTTGAGCAATCAGCTGGCCCTCAATGTCCATTAAGCTGGCGCTAATTACCCGTTCATCTTCTGTAGCTCTTTGAAGAGATACTTGCTGACTGATAGTGTCATTGCTTAGAAGGGGTGTTAGGATTGCTTCATGCAGCTGAGCAAGGCTAGAAAATCCCTTGTCATCAATTGCTTGCTTTGCCAGTTGGTCAGTTTGTGCAAACAGCAGCAACCAGCTTACAAGGCCAAAAAGAAGGCATGTAAAAAGAACAGTAGCGGATATTTTCTTTGGCATCGTAAATTGTCGACGCATGGATTGCCTTTTTTTTGCAGTTATTTTTACACATATTCTATCCTATTCTCACAGCTTTTATATAATGTCTGATAGAGAATTACTATTTGGAATCAGTTTTGAAAGATATTCTATTAATAAATGTATTTGGTGAAGACAAACTTGGGGTCACAAGTGCGGTGACCAGTCTTTTGTCTAACTTTGATGTAACTATCTTAGATATAGGCCAAGCGGTCATCCATGACCAATTAAATTTAGGCCTTCTAGCCGCGATTCCAAGTGAAGCAAGCTCAGATGATTTAATGGCTCAGGTGCAGGCATGTACTACTGAATTAAATATGCGTGTGAAATTCCTGCCCATTTCAGAAGGGCGATATCAGCAATGGGTTGAGCAGCAAGGTAAGCCCCGTCATATAGTGACACTTTTAGCGAGAAAAATTGAAGCGCAGCATTTAGCGGCGCTAACTGCTGTTGTTTCAAGGTACCAGCTTAATATAGATAAGATGGTCAGGCTTTCAGGCCGCATCGATTTGCATGAAACCAAAGAACTTGGAAGAGCCTGTGTTGAGTTCTCGGTCCGCGGTGAAGCATCAGATCCGCAAGCATTTAAAAAATCATTACTCGAGCTAGCCCATCAGTACGATATTGATATCGCCTTTCAAGAAGACAATATTTTTAGACGTAACCGCAGATTGGTTGTATTCGATATGGATTCAACCCTAATAGATGCAGAAGTTATTGATGAATTAGCAATAGAAGCTGGTGTGGGTCAGCAGGTGGCTGAAATCACCGAAGCGGCAATGCAGGGCAAACTTGATTTTAAACAGAGTTTTGAACAGCGCTTGGCGCTGTTAGAAGGTTTAGATGCATCGGTTTTGCAAAAAATTGCACAGCGTTTGCAGCTTAACGAGGGTGCCGAACATCTCATCTCAACATTAAAAAAACTGGGCTATAAGACTGCGATTGTGTCCGGTGGGTTTAGTTTTTTCGGCGAGTATCTCCAAGAAATTTTGGGTGTGGACTATGTCTACGCCAATCAACTGGATATTGAAAATGGAAAGGTAACCGGCCGAGTTAAGGGCGATATTATTGATGGCCAACGCAAGGCTGATTTATTGCGAGAGCTTGCCGAGCGCGATGGCCTAATGTTGGAACAGGTTATTGCCGTGGGTGATGGTGCCAATGATTTACCCATGCTAGATATTGCAGGGCTAGGCATCGCGTTTAGAGCCAAACCTCTAGTGGAAGCCTCCGCTAAACAGGCTATATCCAGTTTAGGTTTGGACGGTATTCTTTATCTTCTGGGGTATTCAGACAAAGATACCGGTATTTTGGGTTAATCATTTATTACTCCCTGCCCATAGGTTGCAGGGGGCGTGACTTTAAATAGTTAAAAGTTTTGGTACATCGGGTATCATAGTTTTTTTAGCATTAATTGAGAGCAAGTAACCATGGGAAATTACTCTACCAACGAATTTCGGTCCGGTCTAAAAGTTATGCTAGACGGCGATCCCTGTTCGATTTTAGATAACGAATTTGTAAAACCCGGTAAGGGTCAGGCGTTTAATCGTGTAAAGCTACGCAATTTAAAAACCGGTAGAGTGTTAGAAAAAACCTTTAAGTCAGGTGAATCCTTAGAAGGTGCTGATGTGCTAGATATGGATATGCAATATCTCTATGAAGATGGTGATTTTTGGTACTTTATGGAGCCCGATACCTTTGAGCAACATCAGGCCACTGAAACTGCGGTTGGCGATGCCAAGCTTTGGTTGAAGGAACAGGATACCTGTATGGTCACTCTGTATAACGGCTCGCCACTTTCAGTGACACCGCCTATTCATGTTGAATTAGAAATTGCTGAAACAGACCCAGGTCTTCGTGGCGATACCGCACAGGGCGGCAGCAAGCCAGCGAGACTAGTCACTGGGGCAACGGTTAAAGTCCCCTTATTTTTAGATCAGGGTGACGTGATTAAAGTCGATACCCGCACCGCCGAATATCAGGGTCGTGCCAAGGATTGATCCTTTACAGGCTTAGACTGAGGACTATCCCATAGATAATTGGCAACCCAGTGCAAAGCCTTTGATGCTGCAAATGCGGGCAGATCTGCTCGCATTTCTTCGCACCTACTTTGCCGAGCAGTCAGTGATGGAAGTTGATCCGCCATTATTGGCAACAACCTCAGTGACTGATATCAATATTGAAAGCATTAGTGCTCAGGCTATGGGCCAGTCTTGCTTTCTTCAAACCTCCCCAGAATTTTTTATGAAACGATTGCTAGCATCGGGTGCTGGTGATATTTATTGCTTGGGGAAGGTGTTTAGAGAGGCTGAGCAGGGTTCACGCCACAACCCAGAATTTACCCTATTAGAATGGTACCGTCTTGACTGGGACGAATTTCAGCTGATCTCCGAAGTTGAAAATCTTGTTATCGGTGCCTATCAATCTATTCAAAACATACAGATTCCAGTGAGTCGAATAAATTATGGGGACTGCTTTGAGCAGATACTGGGCATTGATCCTCATAGAGCAAAATTAAGTGCTCTGCAGTCCTTAGCCGAAGAAAAAGGCTACCCGCAATGGGGCAGTGAAACCCGTGCTAACTGTCTGGATTTGTTGTTTACTGAGCTTGTTGAGCCCCACTTATCAAAAGGTTTAGTCACTGTGTATGATTACCCCGCCTGTCAGGCGGCACTTGCCCAAACCTATGAGGATGCAAAGGGTCGCCTAGTGAGTCGCCGATTTGAGAGTTTTCTGAATGGGATAGAGCTGGCAAATGGTTATTTTGAACTGACAGATGCAGAGCAACAGTTGCAGCGGTTTCAGCAGGATATTGAACAAAGGCAACAGACTAATAGGCCAGCTATGAGTATTGACGCCAAGCTAGATCAAGCAATGCAGCAGGGGCTGCCAAGTTGTAGCGGCGTTGCCTTGGGTGTAGATCGGTTGTTAATGCAGCTATCAGATGCTCAATCGATCAATGAGGTTTTGGCATTCCCTTGGGACCGTTGCTAGCAGAATTTAAGATTTAAAGTAGTGGTTCATAACCTTCGAAGGCTTATCAACATCGGCTTTGCCCACTACCTCTGCAGGAACGCCAGCGATAATCGAATGTGCAGGTACTGATTTCAAAACCACACTGGATGCGGCGACCATTGAGCCCTCAGCCACTTCAATATTTCCCAAAACCTTTGCGCCTGGCCCTAGTAAAACATTCTTCCTAATTTTAGGATGACGATCACCGCTTTCTTTTCCAGTACCGCCAAGGGTTACTGATTGCATAATTGAAACTGAATCTTCAACCACAGCGGTTTCTCCTATAACTAGGCCGGTGGCATGATCAATCAAGATACCGGAACCAATTTTGGCGGCTGGGTGAATATCCACAGCAAAATGAGTAGAGATACTATGCTGTAACATCAGGGCTAAGGATTGATTGCCTCTATGCCATAGTTGATGGGTAATTCTGTAGGCCTGTAATGCAAGAAACCCTTTGAAGTAAAGAAAGGGAGTGCTGTAAACAGAGCATGCTGAATCTCTATCTACTGTGGCCTGAATATCACGAGATGCAGCATACAGAACCTGTTCACTGGCAAATATCTCGTTGAATAATGGCATTAAGGTTGCAAAGGGTATGGCTCGATTTGATAGCTTTGATGCTAGATGAAAGCCTAGTGACTCACCCATATTGCTGTGATCAAGTACGGTTGTCTGTAAAAAATTCGCCAGCATGGGCTCATCCTTAATGACAACAGCGACCTCATCAACAATTTTGTGCCACACAAAGGCAATCGATTCCTGTTTATTCACTACATTCTCAGTGGTTAATTTATCTATTGGGTTATATTTTGATCGAGCTGGACTGATTATGCCAGCTTGTTTTTGCAATACACCATAAATC
>JABBBH010000016.1:0-56735 GCA_018607525.1 SAR92 clade bacterium | reverse complement strand
TTTTGATCGAGCTGGACTGATTATGCCAGCTTGTTTTTGCAATACACCATAAATCCACTGATTTTGCACCTGCTTGCACAAGACATTTACTCAGGGCATTAGCTGTAGCGCCCGTGGTAATAATATCGTCAACAATCGCTAGTGATTTTCCTTCAATTAGGTCTGCATTTCGAACAGCAAAGTTATCAGATAAAAGCTTTAATCGTTGTGCGCGATTTTGAGATTTTTGCGGCTTGCCCAGTTTCGTACGATAGCAAACATTCTGATGTAAATGAGTCATGCTCAGCTCGCAGCAAAGGCGGTGAGCAATTAACGCGCTTTGATTAAATCCCCGTCGCAGAATCTTGAGGGGGTGTGCCGGTATTGGAATAACTATGCTGGGCAATGTCTGCGCTCTATAGACTCGCTTTAAACGTTTTGCTAATAACGCACTTAATTTTTTAGTCTCAGGGGCATGGAGTGTTTGCTTGATATTTTTTAGCGCGGTGGAAATAGGGTATTGATAGTCGCAAAGCGCAATGCAACGGCTGAAATAGGGTGGATTTTTTTGGCAATTAGGGCAGGTGCTTGAATGGGGGAGTGGTTCGGAGCAGCGGACACAGGCTTGATCTATGTAAGGTAAGCTTGTTTCACAGTTTAGGCAATACAGGTCCTGTGCTAGCAAGAGTGGCTCGAGACAGAGAGAGCAACGACTCGGTAAAAGCTGATGTTTAATTTTTTTTAATGCAATCTTAAAAAATAATTGGCTGTTAAATGATACTGACATCCTGTCTTTGTATCTCCCTTTGAAGCAAGGTTTTAAATCACCTTGCTGGTTGGATCATCGTCTTCCTCATCAACTGCCTCAGGATCTACCTCTGGACGATCAGGTGAGGCTTTTTTAGCTTCATTTTCACTAAGACCATAGTCTTCGCTTAAGATGCCACCAGGTACCTTAGGCGCGTAATCTCTGGGTGGTTGAACATCTTCAGGATTAATTAAAGGCTTGCCGTCTTCATCGGTTAAATTTAGATCCGAGCCGCCGGATTTGAGGAGTTGGCGTCCAATTTCTGGGCTTGCCAATCTAATTGCGCTCGTAGCTATGTGCTCGTGAATTTGACGATAACTTTGTGACATGCTCGTAGTGAGGTGAGATACCTTTAAAAAATGCTCGGTGACTTCTTGCTGATATCTTTTTAGCTGACGTTCGGATTGTGCCAGTTTTTTTTCCAAATCCTGTACTGAATGATCGCCTGCTTGATTCTTGCGTGCAAAGAGATGGCCTATGCCTGCCCCAATAAGAAAGAATGTCGCTGCTGTAATAATAATTGTTAACGTACTCATACTGCCCTCTAAAATACTTATCACTGAACATATTGCTGCTCAATATTGTACCCCAATATAGAGCCTTATAGGCTAATTTGCTAGTGCAAAGAGTATTCTACAGCTTATTTAAGGGCGCAAATTAATCTTATTGCGGGTTGTTTTGCAGATCATGGATAGGTAGAGTGCAGTTTGTCTAATTTTTTTCCAATTCAATGACAACTCCAAAACAGCGCTACGGTTCAGATTTAAAACGCGAGGGCTTTGTTGCAGACAAAGCTCAGAAGCTGGCTGTGGATCATCTAGATACATTGTATTTTCGGTTGGTGGCTGCCTATAACCACAGGCGAGACACAAGCTTCGCTAGTAAAATAAAGCGCATCATAAAGCGCAAAAAAAATAATCCGGTACTCGGGCTTTATTTATGGGGCGGCGTCGGTCGCGGCAAAACCTACCTGATGGATAATTTTTTTGAAAGCCTGCCCTTTGAATCAAAGTTGCGTATTCATTTTCATCGTTTTATGCGCAGAGTTCATGCAGAGCTCGATGAATTTAAAGGGCATGCCAATCCATTAGAAAAAGTAGCAGATAAAATTGCCAGTGAAACGCTGGTGATCTGTTTTGATGAGTTTTTTGTCAGTGATATCACTGATGCAATGCTATTGGGAACATTATTTGAGGCTTTATTTGCTCGGGGTGTTTGCCTTGTTGCAACCTCAAATGTAGAGCCTAATAAGCTGTATAAGAATGGCTTGCAACGGCAGCGCTTCCTTCCCGCTATTGAGTTAATTAACAGGCGTTGCCAGGTGATTAATGTGGATGGTGGCACTGATTATCGCTTACGAACCCTGACTAGCAATTCGTTATATCATCAGCCGCTAAGTGATTCGAGTTGCAATGCAATTGAAAGTATTTTTCATTCTTTGGTGGCAGATAAAAGCACTTTAATAGAGAATTCAGAAGTCACTATTGCGGGCAGAGATATTCCTGTGATCGCAAAAAGCTCAGATGTTATTTGGTTTGATTTCAAAGCTATCTGTGAGGGTCCTCGTAGTCAGAATGATTACATTGATCTTTCTTGCGAATATCATGCCGTGGTCATTTCTAATATCCCAACCCTGAATAAAGAAAAAGACGATTCGACACGTCGATTTATTAATTTGGTGGATGAATTTTATGATCGCAACGTAAATTTAGTGATCTCGGCAGACCAGCCTATAGAAACTCTTTATCAGGGGTCTAAATTGGTATTTGAGTTTGAGCGTACAAAAAGTCGACTTATAGAGATGCAAACTGCGGAATTTCTCTCTCGAGCGCACCGCTCTGAGTAGTTTGCGAGTTTTTTATTGCGGTTTAAATCTGCTTAAAGGGCAGGAAATAAAAGGTTATTTCGAAACATATGTAAAAAAATTGATTTTTAGATCAATCAGTACTTGTAATAGCGCACTATGCTCTTTACAATTCGCCCCCTTTTTTGGGATAGCCCAAGTTCAGGCAGGAACTAATGAAAACGTATAGTGCAAAAGCAGAATCAGTAGAACGCGATTGGTACATTGTTGATGCGGCCGATAAGACTCTTGGCCGTTTAGCGACCGAAGTTGCGTCTAGGTTGCGTGGCAAACATAAGCCAGAATACACCCCACATGTTGATACCGGCGATTACATCGTTATTATCAATGCAGACAAAGTGACGGTTACTGGTAACAAAGCCACCAAGAAAATTTATTACTCTCACACGGGATATCCTGGTGGAATCAAGGATATTACTTTTGAAAAGTTGATGGAGAAAGCACCAGAGCGTGCGCTTCAGTCAGCGGTCAAAGGTATGTTACCTAAGGGTCCATTAGGACGTGAGATGTTCAGAAAGCTAAAGATCTATGTTGGCTCAGAGCACCCACATGCGGCACAACAGCCACAGACACTAGAACTGTAACGGAAAGAAATCATGGCAGATACTCAATATTACGGCACTGGCCGACGTAAAACATCAGCGGCACGTGTATTTTTGAAAAGCGGCAAGGGTGAGATTCAAGTTAACAATCTTTCTTTGGATAAATACTTTGGTCGTGAAGTTGCAAGAATGATTGTACGTCAACCATTTGACGTAGTTGATCTTGCTGATAAATTCGACGTTAAAATCTCAGTTGCCGGTGGTGGTAACTTTGGTCAAGCCGGTGCAATCCGTCACGGTATTGCTAGAGCTTTGGTAGAATATGACGAAGGTCTTCGTTCTCCATTGCGTAAAGCTGGATTCTTGACCCGAGATGCTCGTCAAGTTGAGCGTAAAAAGGTTGGTTTGCATAAGGCGAGAAAACGCCCACAGTTCTCCAAACGTTAATTTTTACGTTTTCCAAAAAACCCGGCAAATTTGTCGGGTTTTTTTTCGCCTAAAAAACAGTCACTTAGCTATTTTGCACTGAATGGCAGTATTGCCAAAAAAAACCTTTTATCGTATAATTCCGCGCACCAAAAACGTCGCGCATTCTGCTGCGATCTACATACAAATTTAGTAAGGGAGAGCGTCATGAGCAATGACGGTGTCAACCAAAGTCGTCGTAAATTTTTATTGGGAGCCACAGGTGTTGTCGGTGGAGCTGGTATTGTGGGTGCAGCCGTACCCTTTGTAGCCTCATGGCAGCCCAGTGCAAAAGCTAAAGCAGCTGGTGCACCTGTAAAGGTCAATATTGCCCAGTTAGAAGCTGGCGGAAGACTCGTTGTTGAATGGCGAGGAAAACCAGTATACATCGTACGTCGAACGCAAGAGTCACTAGCGGCAATTGACGGTATTGATGCTAACTCATTAAAAGATGCTAATTCAGCCAGTGCTAAACAGCCAGGTTATGTGAGTGGCTCTGCGCGCGCTCAAGAAGGCAAAGAAGAGGTTTTAGTGTTGGTCGGCCTATGCACACACCTGGGCTGTGCACCAATGTACAGACCTGATGTAGGTGCTGCTGATTTAGGCGGTGATTCCTGGTTGGGTGGATTCTTCTGCCCCTGTCATGGTTCTACCTTTGATATGTCTGGCCGAGTTTTTGCTGGCGTACCTGCGCCGACAAATTTAGAGATTCCTCCGCATACTTATGAGTCGGATGATGTATTGATTATTGGTATAGACTCGGAGGTGGCGTAATGAGCAAAGAAACTGGATTCGCAGCATGGCTTGATTCACGCATGCCCACGCTTAAGCGTGAGTGGAATCGTCATATGGCGGAATACTATGCGCCAAAAAACTTTAACTTTTGGTATCTCTTCGGTATTTTTTCACTGGTAGTTCTGGTTGTTCAGTTAATAACCGGTATTTGGTTGCTAATGAGCTATCAAGGTTCAGCTGAGCAAGCTTTTGCCTCAGTTGAATATATTATGCGAGATGTCGAGCTAGGCTGGATAATTCGCTATGCCCACTCTACAGGGGCCTCGGCCTTCTTTATTGTGGTCTATCTGCATATGTTCCGTGGTCTAATTTATGGGTCCTACAAAGCGCCACGAGAACTGGTGTGGATCTTTGGTATGACCATCTATGTCGTACTTATGGCTGAAGCCTTTTTGGGTTACGTATTGCCATGGGGTCAGATGTCATACTGGGGCGCTCAGGTGATTATTTCCCTGTTTGGTGCTATCCCAGTGGTAGGCGAAGATATTGTTCAGTGGATTCGTGGTGATTATCTGATTTCTGGAATTACTCTTAATCGCTTTATGGCGCTTCACGTTGTTGCTATGCCAATTATTCTTTTGGCACTGGTAGTTATGCATATTATTGCACTTCATGATGTGGGCTCTAATAACCCTGATGGCGTCAGTATTAAAAAGTATAAAGATAAGGCCGGTAACCCCATTGATGGTGTTCCGTTCTATCCCTTTTTCGTAGTCACAAAGATAGCGCCTCTAGTGGTATTTTTCTTTGTATTCTGTGCGATTTTGTTCTTTATGCCTGAAATGGGCGGTTACTTCCTAGAGCATGCAAACTTTGAAATTGCTAACTCGCTCAAGACCCCAGAGCATATTGCGCCGGTTTGGTATTTCACGCCTTACTACTCAATGTTGCGAGCGGTTCCTGACAAGTTAGGTGGTTTTATTATCATGGCTGCGGCGATTGCAATTTTATTTGTGTTGCCATGGTTAGATAGAAGCCCAGTACGCTCAATCCGCTACAAAGGTATTATCAGCCGCATTGCTATTTTGGTATTTGCTGCATGCTTCATTATCCTCGGATACTTGGGTGTTAAGGCACCGACGCCAGGTCGTACGCTACTAGCTCAAATTTGTACGCTTCTATACTTTGGTTATTTTATTGGAATTTATTTCTGGACCCGTTACGAAACCACTAAGCCAGAGCCAGATCGTATCACTATGAATGGCGGTATGGGCTTCTGGAAATCTATGGGCGCACTGTTGCTAGTGATTCTGATGGTAGTTCTGCCGATTAAAGCGGTAGGTGCTGAAAGCGGAAAATCCTGCGGTACCATTGATTGTGATCCGTTTACAGCAGAGTTGACTGATTACCCATCCTTACAGCGAGGTGCTAACCTCGCTGTAAACTACTGCATGGGTTGCCATTCTTTTAAGTACTCAAGATGGGAGCGGGTTGCTGACGATCTCAAAATCCCTCATGACTTAATGATGGATAATCTAGTTTTTAGCGGTCAGAAAATTGGTGATCTAATGTCAATTGCTATGCCTGCTGATGGTGCCAAAGAGTGGTTTGGTGCGGTACCTCCCGACTTAACATTGGTGGCACGTTCGCGTTCACCTGAGTGGATTTACACCTATCTAAAAAACTTCTATGTTGATCCAACAAGACCTTTGGGCGTTAACAATAAGGTTTATAAGGATGTAGGTATGCCCCATGCATTACTTGATTTACAGGGCCTGCAAGAATGTGCTCCTGGTGCTGTAATTGCTGCTAATGGCGGTATTAAGCGTGATCTATTAACCGGTGAAGATTTACTGGATGATCCCTGTGGCCAATTTAAGCTGATTGAAACTGGCTCTATGAGTGAAGCTGAATACGATCAGGCAGCCTATGATATAACAAATTTCCTAGTTTACATTGCCGAGCCGATGGCAGAGCAACGCAAGCATATTGGGCGTTGGGTACTTTTATTCTTATTATTATTACTGGTTCCTGCTACATTGTTAGCCAGAGAATATTCGAAGTCCATACATTAATTAGTGGATTTTCTCCCATAGTCGGCGGAAATCACTTACTATAAATAGACGTTTAACGTTAATGAAATAAATGAGAGGCAATTTTGCGACGATCATCCATGACCTTATTTTCAGATCCCTTTTCTCAATACAGCCATAGAGTACGTATTGTACTTGCTGAAAAAGGAGTAACAGTTGAAATTGAAGATATTGATCCCAACAATGTCACTCAGGAAATTCTTGAAGCCAATCCTTATGGTACCTTGCCCACGTTAGTTGATCGTGACTTGGCACTCTATGAGTCAAAAGTCGTTATGGAATACTTAGACGAGCGCTTCCCTCATCCACCTTTATTGCCTGTTTATCCGGTAGCGAGAGCGCAGAGCCGCCTTTGGATTCACCGTATTGAAAATGATTGGTGCACTCTAGTGGATGCGATTATTGCCGATCCTGATTCTAAGAAATCTGAAGCAAAGAGAAAAGAATTCAAAGAATCATTAATTGCAGTCTCTGATATCTTTGTTGAGATGCCTTATTTTATGAGTGAAGACTTCACACTGGTTGATTGCTGTCTAGCGCCAATGCTATGGCGTTTACCTCAGCTAGGCATCGAGCTTCCTAATACGCGTCAAACAAAGCCATTAATGGATTATATTGAACGCATCTTTGAACGCCCTTCATTTCAAGAAAGCCTGACTGATCTTGAGCGTGAGATCCGCGCTTAATATATTGCTATGACAATGAAGTCGAATCGATACTATCTACTCAAAGCCTTTTATGAGTGGATAGTAGACTCTGATTGCACACCCTATATTGCTGTTGATGCTCATTTTCCCGGCGTCGAGGTCCCGCAGGACTTTGTCAATGATGGGCAAATTGTTCTCAATGTGGCACCCCGTGCAGTTAGCGACTTTTTTCTAACTGAGCAATTAGTCACCTTTACTACCCGATTTGGTGGCATTCCCATTGATATCGTTGTGCCTGTTGGCTCGGTGATGGGGGTCTATGCTCACGAAAATGGTCAGGGTATGATGTTTGATCCTGAGGAAGATCCGCAAAATGATCCTCCACCGATAAAAGGGCCAACTGTGGTACCATCCAATAAAAAGACGAGTCAGTCGTCCAAATCAAAACCAAAAACTAAGCCTTCCTTACGCGTGGTTAAATAAACTTTTAAGCGACGGCTAAAGGGGAAACCTATGCCAGAGCCCATTGCTATTATTTCTGCTAAGCGCACGCCTATTGGTGGTTTATTAGGTAGCCTTGTTTCAATTCCAGCCCCCAATCTAGGCGCTATAGCCATTAATGCAGCCAGAGAATCCGCCGGTCTCAAAATTAATCAAATTGATGAAATTATCATGGGCTGTGTACTCAGTGCTGGAGTAGGTCAGGCGCCCGCGCGTCAGGCAGCCCTTTATGCAGGTCTTGATAAGGCAACCGCCTGTACCACCATTAATAAAGTCTGTGGTTCAGGCATGAGTGCGGTAATGATGGCCTGTAATGCGCTTTATTCAGGGCAGTCTAAAACGATTATTGCCGGTGGCATGGAGAATATGAGCAGAGCACCCCATCTGCTTCCTCTGGCGCGTCAGGGGTATCGTTATGGCGATCAACAGGTGCTTGATCATATGCATGTAGATGGTTTGCAAGACCCATTTCAAGGGATTGCGATGGGGCAGTATGCAGAACTATGTGCTAACAAATATGGTTTTACACGCGAAGCTCAGGACGCCTTTGCATTAGCCTCTTTACAGCGTGCACAGTCGGCCATACAAATGGGTAGGTTTGATTCTGAAATTGAACCTGTGACTATTGAAAATTCCAAGGGCAATGAGATTGTAGATCAGGATCAGCAGCCTTTTAATGCCAAGCCAGAAAAAATTCCCAAGTTGCGTCCAGCATTTAAGGAAAACGGAACGGTCACTGCGGCTAATGCTAGCTCAATTTCAGATGGAGCGGCAGCACTGGCACTGATGCTACCCAGTGAGGCCGAGGCGCAGGGTATAAAGCCTATTGCGTTAATTCACGGTTATCAGCAAGCGGCTCATGAGCCCGAGTGGTTTACCACCGCCCCTGTAGCGGCGATTGAAAAAACCCTTAAGCAGGTTGGTTGGACTCAGTCAGATGTTGATCTATGGGAAATCAATGAGGCCTTTGCTGTTGTAGCATTAGCTGCAATGCAGGACTTAGGTATTAGTCATAAACAGCTTAATATCCACGGCGGTGCCTGTGCGCTAGGGCATCCAATAGGCGCAAGTGGCGCTAGAATCATGGTCTCATTAATACATGCCTTACAGCAAACTGGCGGTACAAAAGGCATAGCCAGTCTGTGTATTGGCGGGGGAGAGGCCACCGCGGTGGCCCTTGAGCTGGTTTAAGTAGACTAGTCTACGTACTCAAATACTTTAACTACCTTTCTGACGCCACTGTTTCCACTGGCAATATCAGCAGCTAAATTGCCATTAGCCTTTGTGGTTAAACCCATCAGAAAAACAATACCATCTTCAGCGATAACATTAATTTGTGAGGAATCCACCTGTTTCTCAAACACTAATTTCGTTTTAATCTGTGCGGCGATAATAGAATCATTGGTGCGAGACACTAAAGTAGTATTGCCCCTCACCTGAAGTTCATTGTGCACTTTTCGAACACCTGTGTAGGCACGGGCAACATTACCCGCAAGTAATTTGAGCTCATTACTTGGCACTTCTCCCGCCAAAAGTACCACTGAATTAATCGTCGTCACATTAATATGCGAGTCGTCTAATCCTTCGGCGGCTTTTTTAATATTAACGCCAATGAATGTGCTCATTTTTACATCATTTAAGCTAGCTAGAACGCCAGTTTTGGTGGGGTCTGGCTCAAAAGGTTCAGAGGTCATTGAGTCAATCAAGGTCGTGCATCCATTTAGAAAGACTACACAAAGCGCCAACAGTAAATAATTTCGCATTTAATTTTCTCCAAAAATTTTGCTATCTATCAATGTGCACAGACATTGAATAATTAAAAAGTTCATAGCTGCAGAAGCTTTAGATGAAGACTCTCCACAGTTTATTTCAATATGATTCGACCCTGTCGCAGGCATTAGCAAGGACTCTATCGATGCTGCAATACTAACCACCATCATGCCTTTTTCCACCGCAGTTTCAACGGTTTTTACTAATGCATCATAATTATCTTGCGCACTAAAAACCACCAATACATCTGAGTTGTTACCATGAATATGTAATGCATTAGATAAGCCGTCAGTATGATTAGTTCCATTGATAAGGCTCAATAAATCTATTGCTGGAAATCCTGGTCGCTCAATTTCAAAACCCGCAGTTAAATATTGAACCAATAGCTGTGATACTGGTGCTTTTTCACCTGTACCACAACTATAAATCTTATGTCCTGCCAGTAAAGCTTGAGTGATATTTTCTGCAGCCTCGGCTATCTTTGGGGCACAATTTTCACCCATTGTCATGGTCGCTTCAATATGATTCTGTAAATGTTGGAAAACTACTTGATCCATCGGACGACTTTCCATGTTCAAATTTAGGTTAGGATATTCTTAATCCAGTTGATAGTACAGTCTAAATACGGATCTTGTGCGGGAACCACAGTGATAGCATCGAATCTTAGCGGCTGATTATTGCCATAATTATTAATTAACAGATAGGTTTCTACTGCTGCAGTTAATCGACGACATTTTTGTGCGGTGATAGAGGCTTCCGCACTGCCAAAATAATTATTTTTTCTATACTTAACCTCTAAAAATATAAGCTGTGATGAGTCGCTCATTATGAGATCAATTTCGCCATACCTGGTATAAAAATTTTTCTGCTTAAGTGTTAAGCCCTGCTTAACTAACCACTGACAGGCAATTTTTTCTGCCCAGTTCCCTTTTTGTTTTGATGTTTGGAATAGCACAGATTGCTGTTTATGCTGGTTGTGCTCCATGGCTCGCCCCTCCTTGGGAATAGAGTGTTCAGCGGGCATCTTTAGAAGGATTCTATAGCAGCCCCGCGTTTAAATTTGGCCCATTTTTGTTCGCGCACGATGGTTCCATCCTGTAATGATAGAAGACCAGTAGCGCCAAAGAGAGGAAAAGGTTCACTTTTTTCAAGGTTACTGAGGTTTCTTGCAATTAGAAAACTATCATGCCCCAAGGCATAGAGATGCCTATAGGCGGTATGAAGTTGCTTGTCAGGTTGAAGTTCTTTGGCTAGTTGCCCTTTAAGAGTCCAGGGCATAGATGTAAATTCAACCTGACTGAGGTCTCGATCCAGGCCTGTTTGTTCTAAACCACTAAAAATATGTGAGGTTGCCATGACAGGAATATCTGAAGCATACAAAAAATCGAGCGCAGGTTTAATCTGTCTTGCTTTGTTGGGGTAGCCAAGCATAACCACTACATCAATATCCTGGCGGCGGCGGGCACTATATTTTACGCGACTATTGATAAAGCGCTTGATACTGAGTCCGCGCTTTTCACTTAAATCTATTTGCAGGGGTTGTTTAAGAAATTTAGTAAAATCATTGACTGATATGGGATAACGAACATCTTCCACCATGCTTCCGCCTTTGGTAACCCAATGCTGACGCATAAAGTCTGCAGATTTTCTGCCCCAGCTGTTATCTGGTGAAATCATTAATATATTTCTGCGGCCGCGCTGCCATGCTCTATTCGCAATCTGTGTTAATTCATCTTCCGTGGAAAGACCAAATTGGTAGAGGTTATCCGTGGACGCGGCGGATGAGCTATCTAGACGATTTAAGCTAATGGTTGGCACGGGAAGATCGTCTAACTTACCCAGAGCTTCAACCTCGGATTGACGCATGGGCCCAATAATAAGGTCCATCCCGTCTTTGACCGCCTGATTGTAGACAGCAGCGATTTCTCCAGAGGAGCTGTCATAAATTCGTATCTCAGGGAGTTTTTTAGATTTCTTAGTTGGCAGGTTCATAGCGCTGTAATAGGCGTCCATAAAACCGTCTATCAGTGTTTTACTGGGTGTTAAATAGTTCTCTTGCAGGGGAACAAGAAGGCCAATGCTGTCGGGATTACTGTTCCAGAACGAACTACCGCCAAAATAACTGGGAGGATTTTTTGCTGCTGGGTGGTTTTTCCAGTTGCGACGCCAAGCGCTAAATATCTTAGCCTGCTCATTGGGATGTAGTTGATATTCTCGGCTTGAGGCAGCAAGTTTTAGCCAGCCTCTATGCTGATAATTCTTTTTATTTTTTTCAGAAAGTACTTCATAGGGTACTAGGTAAAGAATAGTCCAAATTTGATCATGAATAGCCCTGATGTCACTTTTACGCTTAGCTAATCGACTCAACTTAATGAGTTTTTCTAACCCCAGTGGGTAATTGCCTAGGGCAATAGCAATATCAGCTTGGAGTTGAATTATTTCAATGCGCAATTCAGATTTTTGACGACCAGTCAAAGCGTTAAAGCGCGTTGTTTGTAATACCTGTGAGGCGAACTCAAGTTGATTGTTCGCGATATAAATATTTGCACTTAGTAGGCTGTGGCGAACAAAGCTGCGATTATCCAGGTTATCGGGATTAATACTTAGGATCAATGCGTTACTTTCTTCAGTTTTGTCCGCTGCTGCCAGTTCTTCAGCCTGTAATAATTTATCTGAATCAGGTATCTGGTCAATCTCAACTGAGGTCGAGACCTGCGGAATAGGCAGAGCAGGGGTGCTGCTCAGATATTCATCTGCAGATTGAGGCTTATTTTGTAGCGTTGAAGTTGGCGCACAGCCCCCAATAAAGGCTAAGATGCTCACAACTATCAATAATGGCGAAGTATATATTTTCATGAACTCTAATCGAACCGGTATATTGAGTATTGTAGCAACTCCTATAGGTAACCTACAGGACATGGTACCTCGTGCAGTACAGACTCTCCAGTCTGCGAGTTTAATTGCCTGTGAGGATACACGCCATAGTAAAAAATTATTAAATCATTTTAGTATCGACAAGCCCTGCATAGCCTACCATGATCATGGTGATAAAAAGACCATGGAAAAATTACTCAAGCGTTTACAGGCTGGGGATGACATTGCGCTTATATCAGACGCAGGTACACCACTAATCTCCGATCCAGGTTATCGAATTGTTGCCGAAGCTCGCAAGCGAGAAATTACTGTGGCACCCATTCCGGGCGCCTGCGCGGCTATTGCCGCATTAAGTGTATCCGGCTTGCCTACAGATAGTTTTTATTTTGGGGGTTTTTTACCGGTTAAAAGTGGTCAAAGAAAAACCGCCTTATCTGCCCTTAAGTCCTCAACCAATACCTTAGTATTCTACGAAGCTCCTCATCGTATTCTGGAAACTGTGGAAGATTTACTCGATGTTTTTGGTGGTCAGCGTCAGGCATTTATGGGGCGGGAAATTAGTAAGGCATTTGAAACTTTCTTGCAGGGGGATTTAACCCAATTACGCCAACAAATTGCCGAGGATTCCAATCAGCAGCGGGGCGAAATTGTTTTAGTGATTGCAGGGACTGATGAAAAAGCAGAGACCAGTGCCGTGGACCCAGAAATGGTACTTAAATTACTGTTAAAAGAATTACCTACTTCTAAGGCGGCATCTCTTACCGCCAAAATATGTGGTCTAGATAAGAAAGCTATTTATCAGACAGCCCTTAGGTTACAGGATAAATAATTAGCTGTTAGGCCAGCCGCCTAATTCTTTCCAGCGATTAACGATACTGCAAAAAAGTTCAGCAGTTTTTGTGGTGTCGTAAAGGGCGCTGTGAGCATCCTGATTATTAAAGTCTATTTTTGCGGCCTGACAGGCTTTTGCCAAAACGGTTTGGCCATAGGCTAGACCAGATAGACTCGAGGTATCAAAACAGGAGAATGGATGAAATGGATTGCGTTTAATCTGCGATCTTTCAGCCGCTGCATTGACAAATCCAAGATCAAAGTGCGCATTATGTGCCACCATAACCGCTCGGGTACAGCTGGTTTCAGAAACTTCGCGGCGAATGGGTTGAAAGATTTCTCTTAAGGCGTCGCCTTCTTCTTCAGCATTGCGCTCTGGGTCGTAAATATCAATTCCGGTAAATTCCAGTGCAGCCTGCTCAACAACCGCGCCAGGAAAAGGCTCGATATTTTTGCTGTAATGGTCTTTTATTTGTAAGTTTCCCTGGCTATCCATCTCGAGGATAACCGCGGCTATTTCTAACATAGCGTCAGTTTTAGCATTAAAACCACCGGTTTCTACATCAATAACTACAGGCAGAAAGCCGCGAAAACGCTGGGCTATCAGTGCCGGCCTAAGTAACTCTTCTGGCATTTCCATTAGTTTTCAAGCTTCCATTTTATGTTGTTGCCGGCAGCCAGTGGAACAATCTTTGAGTCGCCAAATGGCAATGATTCAGGAATTGTCCAAGACTCTTTATTTAAAGTAATCTTCGTTTTATTGTAAGGAAGTCCATAAAAATCAGCGCCATTAATGCTAGCAAAGGCCTCAAAATTATCTAAGGCGCCTGCCTGATCAAAGACCTCGGCATACAGCTCTACTGCTGCTGGATGACTGAAACAGCCTGCACAGCCACAGCAACTTTCTTTACTTTCCTTAGTGTGGGGCGCTGAATCAGTCCCTAAGAAGAATTTTTTGTTGCCACTCACTGCGGCTTCTATGAGAGCCTTTTGATGGATATCTCGTTTAAGAACAGGCAGGCAGAATAGGTGAGGGCGTATACCGCCAACCAACATATGATTGCGGTTATACAGTAAATGTTGGGGTGTAATGGTTGCGGCGATATTTTCGTTGCCGGCTATCACAAAGTCCACGGCCTGTTGGGTGGTAATATGCTCTAAGATCACTCTTAAATTGGGGAAGCTCTTCACCATCTGTTTTAGATAGCGCTCAATAAAAACCGCCTCGCGATCAAAAATATCAATATCACAGTCGGTCACTTCACCGTGAAGCTGTAGGGTCATACCCACTTCTTGCATGGTTTCTAACACATCATAGATATTAGCTAAGTCAGTCACCCCAGAGTCAGAGTTAGTGGTCGCACCGGCAGGATAGTATTTACAGCCATGAATAAACCCGCTCTCCGCAGCCGCTCTAATTTCATCGGTAGTGGTGTTATCTGTGAGATACAGCACCATCAAAGGTTCCCAGTCTGAACCCTCAGGTCGATAGGAAATAATTCTATCGTAATAGGCTTTAGCGGCGGCAACTGTGGTCACAGGAGGATTCAGGTTAGGCATCACTATGCCTCGACCAAAACCCCGTGTTGCCGCTGGAACTGTAGTGGCAAGTGATTCGTTATCTCTTAGATGAAGATGCCAGTCATCAGGCAGAATAATGTTCAGTTGATCCATTGATATTGAGTCCTATTTGTAAGTACTAATGCTACCCTAAACCTGGTCTGCATAACAGACCAAATTAGTAACTGATACGCATTTTTAATAACTCATACTAATAACCACACATAGCGCGTAATTTAGGGTAAAATTCGCCTTATTATCAAACAACAGGGTTACAGAATAGTGTCATCGGTTAATAAAGTAGTTCTCGCCTATTCAGGCGGTCTAGATACGTCGGTTATCGTTAAATGGTTGCAAGAGGAATATCAGTGCGAAGTCGTCACATTTACTGCTGACATTGGTCAGGGTGAAGAAGTTGAGCCTGCTCGTGCTAAAGCTCAAGCGCTAGGTGTAAAAGAAATTTACATTGACGACCTGCGTGAAGAGTATGCTAAAGATTACGTATTCCCGATGTTCCGCGCCAACGCTATCTATGAGGGCGAATACCTTCTAGGAACTTCAATTGCGCGCCCATTGATTGCCAAGCGATTAATTGAAATTGCCAATGAAACCAATGCTGATGCTATTTCTCATGGCGCTACCGGTAAGGGTAACGATCAGGTGCGTTTTGAATTAGGTGCCTATGCACTAAAGCCAGGCATTCAGGTGATTGCGCCATGGCGCGAATGGGATCTGAACTCAAGAGACAAGCTAATGGATTACTGTGAAAAGCACAGTATTCCTGTTGAGATGAAGCGTGGTAAAAAATCACCTTTTTCAATGGATGCTAATTTGCTACATATCTCCTACGAGGGTGGCAATCTTGAAGACCCATGGTCTGAAGCTGAAGATGATATGTGGCGCTGGACGGTATCACCAGAAGAGGCTCCTGATGAGCCAACTTATCTCGATCTAAGCTACCAGCAAGGTGACATTGTTGCTATTGATGGCAAGCCAATGTCTGCGGCAACGGTTATTGAATATTTAAATGAAGTGGCTGGCGCTAATGGTGTGGGTCGACTGGATATTGTTGAAAATCGTTATGTGGGTATGAAGTCTCGTGGTTGCTATGAAACACCAGCAGGTACGGTGATGATGAAAGCTCATCGCGCGATTGAGTCAATTACTCTAGATCGTGAAGTTGCTCATTTAAAAGATGAACTCATGCCAAAGTATGCCGAGTTAATTTACAACGGTTACTGGTGGGCACCAGAGCGCTTAATGTTACAAAGTGCTATTGATCATAGTCAGCAAGTGGTTAACGGCGATGTGCGCGTTAAGCTGTATAAAGGCAATGTATCAGTTGTTGGTAGAAAGTCAGAGGACAGCCTGTTTGATGCCAATATTGCCACATTTGATGATGATGGTGGAGCTTACAATCAGGCTGATGCTGAAGGCTTTATCAAGCTAAACGCCTTACGTCTAAGAACTGCGGCCAACAAAGGTCGTAAGTTGTAAAATGATAGCGGGCGCTAGGCTCACCTAGCGCTCAATTATTTCTAATCATACATCTCTTAATATTAGGTAACTAAGAAATATTTCCTGTAGTTCTAATTCTCTTAGCACCTTTAACGGGGTCTGGCTTAATCGCGTCTGCCCTAAGCTTTATCTGCCAATCAATGGCGTTCTTAATAGCCATTAAAAATCCCATCACCAAGAATGCACCGGGTGGAAGAACGGCAATCAGAAAACTGTAATTCTCACCAAAGGGCGCAATAGTCCAGCTGTTGGCCATGGGTCCAAATAGCAGGTGCATATCAGCGAAAAGAGTACCCTGACCTAATAATTCCCTAAGACCACCTAGCATTAAAAGAACAAACAGAAAGCCTAAGCCCATCATTATGCCATCCAGTGCTGCCATACCCACCGGCTGTTTACTGGCAAAAGCTTCGGCTCTACCCAGAATGGCGCAGTTGGTAACAATAAGTGGAATAAAAATACCTAAAATTTGGTAAAGCTCATAGGTATAAGCCTTCATTAAAAGCTCTGCACAGGTCACAAAAGTCGCAATAATAATCACGAAAACAGGCAGCCTTACGGCATCACCAACATGACGCCTAATCAGCGAAACAATAACGTTAGAGCCAATCAGTACCATCATAGTTGCCAGGCCGAGGCCTAGAGCATTGACCACAGTCCCAGTCACAGCGAGAAGCGGACACAGACCCAATAACTGGACCAATGCTGGATTATTTGTCCATAGCCCGTTTTTGGTAACCTCTGAAATGCTTACATTACTCATTGTATGCTTGCTCGCCTAATGATGGATTATCAGAGAAATTGATTGATGAAAGTAAGCGCTCTCTATCTTTTTCAAAGTATTCTAATGTTTTGGCAATCTGATGAATGACCGCTTTGGGCGTAATGGTAGCGCCTGTAAATTGATCAAAATCACCGCGATCTTTTTTAACATTCCATTTACTGATTTCAGGGTTATTCAGTGACTTGCCATTAAAACTCAGTATCCAATCACTTTTGCGCAACTCAACTTTATCACCCAGCCCTGGTGTTTCTTTGTGATCAACAACACGCACACCAGCAACAGTACCATCAAAATTTATACCCACAATCATAGCTATATCACCACTGTAACCATCAGTAGTAATCGACGGTACAATTGCGGCAACGGGTTGATCGTCAAGTCGCGCAATATGAACATCACCGCCATTATCTAGACCCAGCGCTAACCAATATTGTTCGGGAATAGGCTGAAGATCAACCAGAAGGTCATTGTTATGGCGCGCCAAAGGAACAATTTCAAATAAAGCCTTCTGAGCGGCGAGACGTTCTGATTCGGCAATGCGGTCTTCAGTGATAAGATCAGTGGAGGCCAGAATCAAAGCTGTAATAAGAGCAAAGAGTGCCAGTAATAAACTATTTTTACCCATTGATTGAAAAATCATTAGTCTTCTGACCTCTCTGTTGCTTTGCGACGGTCGGTATGACCATAGGTGCGTGGCAATGTGTAATTATCGATAAAGGGTGCACAAAAGTTCGCCAGAAGTACCGCGAAGGCTATAGCATCGGGGTAATTTCCCCAGGCTCGAATGATATACACAAGAAAGCCAATTAATGCGCCATAAACCAGACGTCCACGATTACTGACCGTGGAGGACACAGGGTCGGTGAGAATAAAGAACGCACCCATCATTGAGGCACCGTTAAACAGATGCATCATCATAGAGCCTGGGCTTTGCGAGCTGCCAGAATCCCAAAATATTAATGACATCAAGGCCAGTGTGGCTAGCATGGCCACGGGGCCATGCCATGTAAATAGGCGGTTCGATAGCATAATAATGCCACCTGCCAAGAAGCCCAAATTGACCCATTCCCAGCCGACGCCTGCAAACATGGCTTGGCTAAATAAAGAGTCCTGTTGGTAAATTTGATCAACGGTCAAGCCGCTAGTATGTTTAAAGCTATCCAAAGGTGTCGCACCCGTAATGCCGTCCACTGGAGCTAAGCTGGAAAATACTAGTCTTAAGGATTCAATAAAGTCTGGATGGCTAAGACCTTCGGGTAGTAATGCGAGCGGTGTAATCCAGGTGGTCATCTGCACGGGGAAAGAAATTAGCAGAACGACATAGCCCACCATGGCTGGGTTAAAGGGGTTGTAACCTAGACCACCAAATAATTGCTTAGCAATGACCACTGAAAATACTGTACCAATAACCACTACCCACCAAGGGCATAGGGGCGGAAGGGCTAAGCCCAGTAATACCGCGGTCACTACCGCGCTGTAATCGCCTAGGTAAAACGCTAGTGGGCGTTTGCGAATCTTTAGAACCAACGCTTCACTAATCACTGCGGTGAGACAAGCCAGCACCACATTAATTAAAGAGCCCCAACCAAAGTGCCAGGTCAATGCAATCAATCCTGGGATGGTTGCCAGCACCACCAGTTTCATCACATTTGCAGTGCTCTTAGCGCCATGGGCATGGGGTGATGTAACCTGTTTAAAAGCCATTAGTTGGATTGCTCCGCTAGGCGTGTTTTTGCCTTTTCTAGTTTTTGCTGAGCACCTGAAAGCGCCGCACTCAAAATTTTGATCTTATCTTCTGGCTCTTCGCTAGCAACCGCAGTATCTAACTTACTCTGCGCTTTTTGGACACGCATTTCTGCGCTGGACACAGCGCGCTCCAATTTTGCCTGTTCCTGCTCTGGACTCAGTTGCTTAGCCTCAGTTCTTGCCTGTGCGGCAGCAACAATGTCAGCAGCGGAATTTGGCGCAGCGGTTTTTTTAGCTTGAAGAGCGGCCTCACGTCGTGCAGCACGTTTAGCCTCACGTTCTTTATCAGCTTGCTCAATTCGTTGCTGTCTGAATTCAAAACGCTCGCGCGCTTGAGCGGACTTAATTTTTTCTTCTTCTGCCTTTTTAATATCGCTCTTACTGCTTCGATAATGCTGAACCAGAGGAATGTTACTTGGACAGACATAAGAACATGCGCCGCATTCAATGCAATCAAACAAATTATGGGATTGCAGGCGATCATAGTCCTTAGCTTGGGAGTACCAGAGTAGCTGTTGCGGAAGCAGCGAAGCAGGGCAGGCCTCTGCACACATACCACATCTAATACAGGGCTGTGCAGGTTCGTTATGGGGAATTTCTTCAACACTAGGCGCCAGAAGACAGTTGCTAGTTTTAACGATGGGAATGTCTTTGGACATCAGGCTGAACCCCATCATAGGGCCGCCCATAATCACTCGGCTGCATTTTTCCGCGTCAAACTTATTATGCTCCAACATATGGGATACTGGAGTACCAATCAGAACATCGTAGTTACGATTGATTTCACAGGCTTCGCCAGTCATGGTTGTGACACGCGATACAAGCGGTTCACCCTCTACTACTGCGCGCTTAATAGCGTAGGTTGTACCAATATTGACGCAGACTATACCTATATCAGCTGGAATTTGACCGCTAGGTAATTCCTTGCCGGTCAAAATATAAATAAGTTGTTTCTCGCCCCCTGAGGGATATTTTGTCGGGAAAGATACTACATTGATGCCGGTGTCTTGAGTATGGGGTTCAAGGGCCTGAATGGCTTCAGGTTTATTGTCTTCGATGCCAATAAGAATATTACTGGGATTCCCCAATGTATGACTGAGGATACGAATACCCTCAATAATTTCTTCGGCACGCTCTCTAATTAAAGCGTCATCCGCCGTAATATAGGGCTCACACTCGGTAGCATTGACAATTAAAGTATCTATTGGGCGATGAAAACCAGGATTTAATTTAACCGCTGTTGGGAAACCTGCACCGCCCATGCCGGCAATACCGGCATCGGTAATGATCGATAGTAATGTTTTGGGTGTTGTGTGTTCAAAATCAGCAATCCCCTGCAAAGCAATCCACTGGTCTTTACCATCAGAGGTAATCTCGATGCAGAGTGCTTCTATACCAGAAGAATGAGCTATAGGTCGCGCTTCAATTGCAGAAACTGTACCAGAGGTAGGCGCATGAATCGCAACAGACACTGTACCGGCAGGATCGGCAATTTTTTGCCCTTTTAAAACTTTATCACCCAGTTTTACACAGGCAATAGCGGGCGCGCCAATATGCTGGCCCAGAGGAACAACCAATTTCTCAGGAATTGGCAAACTGCCAATGGGCTGAGTCACTGACTGATGTTTGTTTTCTGGTGGATGAACGCCACCCGGAGTTACCCATGTCTGTCTCATGAGGCACCCTCATGAATTGAACTACTGTGAGTTCTATCTGTAGCAATTAAGCCATTGGCTATTGGCGGTGTTGGCCATTGCCACTGATTAATTCCAGATTCAACCGGTAACATATCAATACAGTCCACTGGACAGGGTTCGACACACAGATCACAGCCAGTACATTCATCGGCAATCACTGTATGCATTAACTTAGCTGCGCCAAGAATGGCGTCCACAGGACAGGCTTGAATACATTTGGTGCAGCCAATACATTCATCTTCGCGGATGTAGGCTACCGTCTTAATGTCAGCCTCCTCGCCATGTTCCTGATCTAATTCGGGCGCAGGGACATCAAGCAGGTTTGCAATGGCATTAATTGTAGACTGACCGCCGGGAGGGCATTTATTGATTGAATCACCATCAGCAATAGATTCTGCATAGGGACGACAACCCGGAAAGCCACATTGCCCACATTGAGTCTGGGGTAAAAGGCTATCAATTTGATCAATAACCGGGTCGCCTTCAATCTTAAATTTTTCCGCGGCGAAACCCAGTAGTGCGCCAAAGATTAGGCCAAGACCTACTAGGGCAACCAGTGCTGAGATAATTGGATTTTGAAAGACAAATTCAATCATTTACACCAACCCGCCAAATCCCATAAAGGCAAGGGACATTAGACCCGCAGTAATCATAGCAATAGCTGCACCCTCAAAAGGTTGGGGGATATCCGCAGCGGCAAGTCTTTCACGCATGGCTGAAAACAAGATAAGCACAAGAGAAAAACCTGCACCGGCACCAAAGCCATAGAGTGATGCGTGGGCAAAACTCAGGGGTTTAGCGGCATTCTGTAGCGCTACACCCAATACCGCGCAATTAGTGGTAATAAGCGGCAAAAAGACACCCAAAACGCGGTACAGTAAAGGGCTGGTCTTCTCAATAAACATTTTGGTGAACTGAACCACCGCCGCAATTACCATGATGAAACTAATGGTTCGCAGATATTCGAGTTCAAGGGGAATAAGTACCGCTTTGTTAACCACATAGCTGACCATGGCGGTTAGGGTTAGAACAAAGGTGGTGGCGGCAGACATGCCTATGGCTGATTCAAGTTTTTTAGACACGCCCATAAACGGACACAGTCCAAGGAACTGTACCAGAACATAGTTATTGATTAGCACAGAGCTAACCAGTATTACCGCGACTTCTTGCATCTCATTACCAAGTTAATCTTAGAGTTGTCTATTATCATGGAATCAACTATCTCGATTCAATATATATAAAGCTTGTTTTTAGTCCATTTAGGAATAAGAAATTCCCCCAAGGAACTAATGAAATCTGTCTAATACCGCAGTTTTGAGCGAATTATGTCACTCTTTGGCCTGGCTGAGCACCCGAATCCGGTGAAAATAAATAAATTCCCTTTTTGTCCGCCGCGGCTAAAACCATGCCTTCAGAAACACCAAAACGCATTTTCCGTGGTGCCAAATTGGCCACCATGATGGTTAATCTACCCTCCAGATCTGCCGGCTGGTAAGAACCTTTGATGCCAGAAAATACATTTCTCGTTTGGCCGCCAATGTCTAGGGTTAGAGCGAGTAGTTTGTCTGCACCCTCAACCGTTTCAGCTTTGACAATGCGTGCTACCCTTAAATCAACTTTAATGAAATCATCGAAGCTAATTTCTTCAGCGAGGGGCTGATCTTTAAGTGGCCCCTCTACGGGTTTTGTCACAACCTGCGCAATATCTTGCTTACTTGCTTCTACCATTGCATCTACCTGATCTTTTTCCACGCGCTGTAAAAGTGGCTTAAAGTTGTTAATTTTATGGTTAATTAGCGGACTCTCAATACTGCTCCAAGAGAGTGTGTCGTTGAGGAATAACTCAGCGTCTTCAGCAACGGAAGGAAGAACAGGTTTTAGATACGTCAAAAGTAACCTGAAAAGATTAATTCCCAAGGAGCAAATATCCTGCACTTTCTGTTGCTGAGTCTCGTCTTTGTTGAGTTTCCAGGGTTCTTTGGCTGCAATATATTCATTAGCTGCATCAGCCTGCGCCATAATTTCTCTGATGGCTTTACTAAATTCACGGTTTTCATAATGTTCAGCGATGACTTTTCCGGCATCACTGACTTGCTGCCAGAGTGCAGGGTTTTCAATGGTTGAAGATAGAACTCCGTCGTTGCCCTTAGTGACAAATTTCGCACATCGACTGGCAATGTTAACCACCTTGCCCACCAGATCGCTGTTAACTTTTTGCGTAAAGTCTTCAAGATTAAGGTCGATATCTTCTACAGATGCCGTTAATTTTGACGCATAGTAATAACGCAGATATTCCGGATTCAAATGATCTAGATAACAGCGAGCATTGATAAATGTTCCCCGAGACTTAGACATTTTCTTGCCATTAACCGTGACAAAACCATGAACACAGACCTTGGTCGGAGTTCTAAAGTTCGCGCTGGTTAGCATGGCGGGCCAAAATAACGCATGAAAATTGACAATATCTTTACCAATAAAATGGTATAACTCAGTGCTACTGTCAGCCGCCCAGTACTGGTCAAAATCTAAGTTATTTTTATCACAAAGATTTTTAAAGCTGGCCATATAGCCGATTGGAGCATCTAGCCAAACATAGAAGTATTTGCCCGGCGCATTAGGGATCTCAAACCCAAAGTAGGGTGCATCACGACTGATATCCCATTCCTGAAGACCGGTTTCGAGCCATTCACCCAGCTTGTTGGCAACCTCATCCTGAACAGCGCCACTGCGCGTCCATGATTGTAAGAATTCAGTAAATTCTGGCAGTTTAAAAAAGTAATGATCGGATTTCTTTTCAATGGGTGTTGTCCCAGAAAGAGCCGATACTGGATTTATAAGATCGGTTGGCGAATAGGTAGCACCACAGGCTTCACAGTTATCACCATATTGGTCCTCTGCTCCACATTTGGGGCAGGTTCCCTTGATATAACGATCAGCTAAAAAGAGTTGTTTCTCGGCATCAAACGCCTGAGTAATTTCACGCTTGGCAATGTGCTCATTGGCAACCAAGCGGTTATAAATTAACTCTGATAATTCTCGGTTTTCATCGGAATGTGTACTGTGATAATTATCAACACTAATATGGAAATCACGGAAATCCGCTTCGTGGATACTGCGCATATCCGCAATATGCTGTTCGGGGCTTATGCCTTTTTCATCTGCCTTAAGCATAATTGCCGTTCCATGAGCATCATCAGCCGAAACGTAGTAACATTGGTTGCCGCACATACGCTGAAAGCGAACCCAAACATCGGTTTGCGTATATTCAAGTATATGCCCAAGGTGCAAAGCAGCATTTGCATAAGGCAGTGCGTTAGTGACCAAAATCTGGCGAATTTCTGTCATGTTCTGGTTTGATATCCAATGATTGTATAAAGGCGTCACTATAGCGATTTTACGCCAACTTTTCATGTGCAATTAAAGGTATATTCGTTTAAAAATAAAGTCGTGAGGTCTTTGTGTTAGAAAAGGTTAAATATATTGTGGCTGTTGCCTCGGGTAAAGGGGGTGTTGGTAAGTCAACCACGGCGGTTAATACCGCATTAGCACTGCACGCAATGGGCCAGTCTGTGGGTCTATTGGATGCAGATATCTATGGCCCTAGCATAGGTATGATGCTGGCTGTGCCAGAGGATCAGCGTCCGGATGTCGTAGATGAGAAATTTTTCAAGCCAGTTATGGCGCAGGGCCTTGCGACCATGTCCATGGCTTATTTAACCACTGATAAAACACCTATGGTGTGGCGTGGCCCCATGGCAGCCGGTGCATTACAGCAGATGTTGCAACAAACCCAATGGGGTGAATTGGATGTGCTGGTGATTGATATGCCGCCGGGGACCGGTGATATTCAACTGACCCTGTCGCAAAAGGCGCAAATCTCTGGTGCAGTGATTGTCACCACACCTCAGGACATTGCCTTACTTGATGCAAAAAAAGGCATTGAGATGTTTCTTAAGGTAAAAATACCGGTGATCGGCATTGTTGAAAATATGGCTACCCATATTTGCTCCCAATGTGGCGCCGAAGAGGCTATCTTTGGTCACGGAGGTGGTGAACAGGTTGCTCAGCAATATCAAACACAGCTGCTTGGCAGCTTGCCGCTGGATCGAACAATTCGTGAGCAGGGTGATAATGGAAACCCAGAACTTATAGCAAAAAATAAGCCTGAAATAGCAGGTGCTTATAAAAAAATTGCTCAGCAATTACTAGCGGAGCTCGATCAATTTGCCGCCGATTCAACCCCTGAAATAGTTTTTGAATAGATCAGTTTGCGGTCTATCAATAAGTCGGTATTATACTGGCCTAATTTTCAAATATAACAGCTAGCTGGAGTTAAGTAGATGAGTATCAAGTCAGACCATTGGATTCGCGAAATGTCCGCAAAACACAAGATGATCGAGCCCTATGAGGCTGGACAGGTTCGTTATCATGGTGATGAGCGGGTAATTTCTTATGGTGTTTCGAGCTATGGTTACGACGTTCGCTGTGCGGATGAATTTAAAATTTTTACCAATATTCATTCTAAAACAGTAGACCCCAAAAACTTTGATAATGACGCATTTGTCGATGTTAAAGGCGACTATTGTATTATCCCGCCTAACTCCTTTGCTCTAGCAAGAACGGTAGAATATTTTAGAATTCCTCGTCAGGTGCTTACAGTTTGCTTAGGTAAATCAACCTATGCGCGCTGTGGCATTATCGTTAACGTTACGCCTCTAGAGCCAGAGTGGGAAGGGCATGTCACGCTAGAATTTTCAAATACCACAAACCTGCCGGCAAAAATATATGCCAACGAGGGCGTAGCTCAAATGTTGTTTTTTGAATCTGATCAGGTCTGTGAAATATCCTACGCTGATCGCGGCGGAAAATACCAAGGTCAGACAGGCGTAACGCTACCAAAAACCTAGTTTTTTTAGGGGTTAAGCAGCGCTTCTCGCAAGGCTTTAGCCTGCTGTTGAATGCGTCGGGTATTTTCAGGACCGGCGCGCAACAGTTGTTTTTGCAAAGGCATTAATTCTTCCAGCTTCTTGTCAGCAAATTTATAGGCCACAGAATCTCTAGTGAGCGCCAATGGCTCAACAATAATTGGTGCCGCAAGAATATTATCGATAGTTTGGAGAATAATACCGTCCATCTGTCGAGGCCGATAGCCTAGCTCGGAGAAAGCTAATTCAAGTAAGGGCCTTACCTTGTGGAAGAGGTTAGCCATCTGTTGCATATCAATACTCAATAAAATATTGACCACGCTGTTGTAGCGTTCGTAGTTGCCAGCATTTAGCCAAATATTGCCATCCTGCCTATGGGTGGTGAATTTACCCTCGGCAACACCCAATGGAAACACCTTTTCAGACACCGTGCCGCGCGCCAAACCGTCCATAAAGCTGGCTGAGCGTCGAATAAGATCATCAGGTTTTAGCCATTGGGTCATTTTGTTGTTCGACTGCTCGGCTATGGCACCTCTTACATACTCATCGCTGCTATCTAACTCAGGGAGCCTAGGAGCAGTTGGTGTTACAAAAGGTTCAGCCTGTACTTCCAAAGCCACCTCAGTGGTTTGATCCGATTCTTGTGAAACAGTAGCAGAAACCTCAGACTGTTGAGGTATGTTTGCTGACGGCGGAGCAATATCACTATTAACAGATTCAATAATTGTCTGTTCAGGAATAACACCCAATAACTCAAGTTCATTTTGTTTAGATAGACTGCCTGTTTTGTAGAGCACTCCCAAAATAAGAGCAACTGCAATAAGGCTACCGACGGCAATTGTGAACTTACTAGAGCCTGATTTTTTTATAGTCATACCTATATCTCTGCTTTTTTCTCTAAGGGTGTAATAGGTTGCCCGTTAAGAGTTCCCTGAGTAAATTTCATGGTTGTTACTTTATCTTTGTCATAGGTTTCAAATTTCACCATGACAAAATCCCAATCGGAGGCTAGCCAGATTTTGGATTGAATATCAGCGGATTCTTTGTCCTCGATGATATCCTTACGTAATAAAATGGTGGTATTCAACTCGCCAATATTAGTTGCTAGCACCTCATTACCGATAACTTGGTAGCGATAATCTTCGATCTTTCCCTTCTTAATAACAGTGTAGTAGATATCCTTGAGCCCTGAAGCTAAATCAAATCGCAACTGTTGTTTGTGGGTCATTGTATCTTGGTAACCTGAAAGGAGGCCGATGCTTCCAGTTCCTTCTTTAAAGGAAAAATTCAGTTTTTTTGCTTGCCAATCATATTCTTGAAATTCAAAACGCTTACCAATAATCGTTTTTTGTTTCTTAGTGAAACTATCAGGTATTACATGACCATTTTGCGAAAGATGAAAAAGGCCCTTTTCGGTGACCTTTCCCAGAACGCCCTTAGCGACGATGCTTTCCGTAAATTGACCGTTTTCGTTCTTTACCAGACGCTGGGTTAATTCAACATCCATGCCTTTAATTTTTGTGGAATATTTCATTTCTAAAGGTACAAGAAATTCTGATGCGACCTGAAGTTTTTCTGCCCGGCTAAATGAAGCTACAAAAACTCCCATAGCCAAAATAATGGCCATCGATATGGCTAATACTGATATGGGCTTTGTTGGTGCTAAATTTTTGGTTAACTGGTGCATATGTTTAGGACAATAATTTAATCAGAATGTTCAATTCTTTTATGAATAATTCCATGATTTTCTAGCGGCGTATTATCCAGCTCAGCTAGGCCTGACCTCATTTGAAGTCTATCTTCACAAAACCATTCAATGGCTTTAGGGTAAATTTGGTGCTCATGGATAAGTACTTTAGCTGCCAATGAGGCTTCATTGTCAGAGGCAGAGATTGCAACCCTTGCCTGAATAATGGCTGGGCCGCCGTCTAATTCGGGGGTGACAAAGTGAACCGTAGCTCCGGCCTCTTTTTCACCGGCTTCAATTGCACGCCTGTGAGTATGAAGGCCTGGATAGGCGGGTAATAATGAAGGATGGATATTCATCATTTTACCCAAATAATGATCGACAAATCTTGGCGTTAAAATCCGCATAAAACCCGCAAGGATGACTAAGTCTGGTGCAAAGCTGTCTATGAGATCGCTAAGCGCCTGATCAAAGGATTCCCTGCTCTCGAAGGTACGATGATCGAGGGCAATGTTGGGGATATTGCCCTTAGCGGCTCTTTCAAGGCCGCCTGCATCTGGGTTGTTACTAATCACTGCCGAGATTTTGGCATTCACTGATTGTTGCGCGCAGGCGTCAATAATGGATTGCAGATTAGAGCCACCACCAGAGACCAGAACGACCAATCGTTTTTGCACGCTAGGGGTCATTCAGTCATGCCATCCAGTTGAACCTGTGGTTGTCCGTCTTTGGTTTCTTGAATCGTACCAAGAACAAAAGCTTGCTCACCATTTGCCGCTAGAATATCGAGTGTTTTTTGTTCCGCATCAGCAGGAACACAGATTACCATGCCAACACCACAGTTAAGCGTTCTATACATCTCTAATGCTTCAATGTTTCCCTGTTCTTGAAGCCAGTCAAAAACAATCGGACGTTGCCATGCATTGGTATCTATCACTGCAGTGGCGTTTTCTGGTAATACGCGAGGGATATTTTCTAACAGACCGCCACCTGTAATATGCGCTATGGCATGAACCGGGGACTGACCGATTAAATCTAGAAGTGATTTAACATAAATTTTTGTTGGCGCCATAAGTAAATCGATTAGCTTTTCATCACCGAGTTCAAAGGTCGATGGATCAGTCTTTGTGACTTCTAGCACTTTGCGAATCAGTGAGTAACCATTCGAGTGCGGCCCCGTGGATGCCATGCCGATGATAGTATCGCCAACAGCAACCTTAGAACCATCAATCAACTCAGATTTTTCAGCAATACCTACACAGAAGCCTGCAAGATCATAGTCCTCGCCTTCATACATGCCCGGCATCTCTGCGGTTTCGCCGCCGATCAGCGAGCATCCTGAAAGTTCGCAGCCATCGGCGATTCCCTGCACAACAGAGGCAGCAATATCAACATCAAGTTTGCCAGTAGCATAGTAATCTAAAAAGAAAAGAGGCTCTGCACCACAGACAATGAGGTCATTTACGCACATTGCAACAAGGTCGATACCTACCGTGCTGTGCTTACCTGAATCCAGTGCTAATCTTAATTTGGTACCAACACCATCAGTGCCTGAGACTAATACGGGTTGTTTATAGCCCGTAGGAAGCTCGAATAATGCGCCAAACCCTCCTAGGCCTGCCATTACTTCAGGTCGACGGGTTCGTTTGGCCGCACCTTTGATCTTTTCGATTAGTGCATTTCCGGCATCAATATCAACGCCAGCGTCTTTGTAACTCAAAGATTGAGTCGATTTGGTCATGAATGAATCCCACTGCGATAAATAGAAGTTGGGTATTTTAAGCTGAGTTGGGTAAATTTTCATCAAGCACTGGTACAATAGTGCAAAATAATTTGGAGATTTTGTGTTGAAACGTTGGTTGCCCTCTATTTTGCTATGTTTTAGCCTGTTTTCAAGTGCCGATCAAACTACGAATCTTTATCGTGTTTTGGTGCCGGTGGGCGATCAATCGGCAAAATCTAGAGATAGTGGTATCGATCAGGCGTTTTCGAGCATGCTGATTAAGCTCAGTGGAGATAGCCAAATTATGCAATCGCCACTACTTCAACCATTTTTAACGGACCCAAAAGCATTTTTAGATTCGGTAGGTTTTAGTCAAGTTGATACAGCGAGTTTGGATAGCCACAATGAAATGGCTTTGGATGTTAAGTTTGATCGAACATTTGTTGATAAGCTTTTAAAGCAGGCTCAGGTATCCATAGTTTCTACCCAGCGCCCCAATTTTCTTGTATGGCTCATGGTTGATGATTTAGATCATGGTCGCCGTGTTATCCATGAGTCATTAGCTCAGCAGGCCGACCCTGAAGAGCCACTCTATGAAGTGTTAAGCGCATTCGATCAGGCAATGCAGGGGCGGGCGGTATCTTATTTTTTCCCAAGCTATGATTTGGAAGATCAACTTTCGGTATCTGCTAATGAAGCTTGGGCATTGCGCGCCGATAGACTTAACAAGGCCTCTCAGCGCTATGCTGCTGATGGATGGTTTGCAGTTAGAGTTTTTAAAGCATCGGACGGCCAAGTCAGAGGTGCCTGGGCCTATCAAGAAATAGGTAAGCGCAAAATGGATGACTTCCAAGGTGAATCATTGGTTGGTTTAATGGATAATTCTGTTGATGCTGTTTTGGATACTTTACTCAAGTCTTATACCTATATACCTCAACTGGAAACCAACCGTTTGTTGGCTCAAATTGAGGGTGTGGATAATTTCTCGACCTACCAGTCGGCAGAGACTCAGTTAGAAAAGTTGGAAATGATAGAGTCCTTGCAGTTATATTCCGTTAATAAAGATGAGCTGGTGGTAGCAATAGAAGCCAATGTAAGGGCTGATCTATTGCATGCTGAATTACTTCGTAGTGGCTTTTTAGAAGCCAATAAATCTTCAGACAACCGATCAATCGGTCGCTTAACCTATCGCTGGGTGAATCAATGAGTCAATTACATCAAATGAATTTAGAGGTAAAGCTTGATGATCAAGCGACCTTTGATAATTTTTATGCACCCAATGGCTCTACGCAGCAGTTAGCAAAATTTTTACTGCAAGAAAGCGGTCAGCGGTTTGTTTGTTTAGTGGGTAATTCAGGTAGTGGTTTATCACATTTATTGCAGGCCTCCTGTCAAAGAGGGCCTTTCGATCGTTCCGGCGACGCTATTTATCTGCCCCTTAAAGAGCTCAAGGAATATCAGCCGCAACCTATATTTGAGGGGCTTGAAGCGGCTTCACTGGTATGTCTAGATGATTTACAGGCTGTGGCTGATAACCCAGATTGGCAGGTGCCGCTATTTAATTTCTTCAATGAATGTAAGCAAAGTGGTACTAAGTTAATTTTCTCTAGTTCGTTACTGTTGGAGGATTTGGGAATTCAATTGCCCGATCTACTATCAAGATTACAATCTGGACTGATTCATGGGTTAATCGACTTTGGTGATGATGACCTTAGGCGACTCCTTCAGTTTCGCAGTAACCTGCGTGGTATGTATCTTTCTGATGAGGTTGCGAGGTTTTTACTCACCCGACTTTCGCGGGATACCAATACACTGATTGGTGCTCTTGAGGCGCTAGACAGTGCTTCCTTAAGAGAGCAGCGAAGATTAACCACTCCCTTCGTAAAAGCGACCTTGGATATATAGTCCAAAATCTACATAGAGCAATTATCACAGCGCAGATAAACACCTCGTGGATCATTAAATTCACTAAGGTGTTTGAGAGGGCTAATTGCCGTCATGGTCTCGCTGTTTATTAGGCTTGAAGCGAATTTTGAAAACCCTATCTTACTGATTGAAGCCGAAAAATTCTGGCTAATATCTTGAAAAAACTGTTCCTGTGGCGTCAAAATTCGCGACGGGTAAGTGACCGAATACTCTTGGATGCCTGCTAGTTCTGCCGCAGCTGTAATAGCGTCGTTTAAATCACCTAGCTGATCAACTAAACCGTTTTCAAGTGCCTGTTGGCCGGTCCAGATACGTCCCTGAGCAATATCATGAATAGCTTCAGGGCTTTGGTCCCGTCCATTGGCTACCAGATCAATAAACCGATCATATATATGATCAACACTGGATTGAAGAATAACTTTAGCCTGTTTGCTCATCGGTCGATCAAGTTGCATGATATCTGCTATATCAGTTGTACCAACGCCATCTGAGTTGACACCCAATGTGGCCAGTGTTTTTTCAAAGTTAGGAATCATACTGTAGACACCGATAGAGCCAGTAATCGTAGAGGGCATGGCGACAATTCTATCTGCCTCAGCGGCAATCCAGTAACCTCCGGAAGCGGCATAACTCCCCATCGAGACTACAATTGGAACCTGTTGATTGCCCTGTCCGTAAAGTGAATCTCTGATATTGTCTGAAGCAAAGGCGCTACCGCCTGGGCTATCAATACGAAGCACAATCGCCTTAACATGAGGATCATAGTGCACTTCGGATAGTATTTGAGAGAGGGTGTCGCCGCCGATTTCGCCTTCAGGCTGCTCGCCATCGAATATGGTGCCTTTGGCAACCACAACCGCTATTTTATCTGCCGCCTGTTCATGACTGTTTTCACGGCGAATATTGGCAACATAAGAAGACATGTCAATGGCAACAAATTCACCATGCATGTCATTAGGGATTTGCGAATTTAGGTAATTATGCATTTCGCTGCGGGTTGCAACATAATCGATGAGCCCTGCGTTATAAGCCAGTTTCGCGGTATCACCCTGAGTTGTCTGCAGCTGGCTATGCAGGTTATTAGCTAAGTTGTCGATGGTGCCTTTTTCGAGTCCACGCAGGCTTTCAATTTTATCTGTATAAGACTGCCATAGCTGGTTAATCACCGCGGAGATATCTTCTTTGGCCTCAGCGGACATATTATTTCTTAAGAAGGGTTCAGCGGCGCTTTTATAGTCTCCAGTCCGAAAAACATGCACCTTAATATCGAGTTTATCTAGGGCGTTACGAAAATAACTACCATAGGCGCCAATCCCAGTAATTAATACAGATCCCATGGGGTTCATGAGTATTTCATCTGCATGGGCGGCGAGAAAGTATTGTGATTGGGTGAAATTATCAGCAACGGCTATTACCGGTTTGTCTGTCGCCTTAAAGCGCATCAGTGCCTGACTAATTTCTTCTAATTTCGCAATACTTGCGCCTTCAAGAAAATCAGTCACTATCACCAGATGAGTAATTCTTGGGTCATAGGTGGCTGAATCTATGGATTCAACAACATCCCTAACCAAGGTTTCTTGATTGGACATGGTTTGATCGGCAAACAATGAATCAATAGGATAAATGTAAGATTTTTGATCAACTAATACGCCAGAGGGTGCTAGATAAAGCGCGCCTTCTTCCGGGATAGGGGGTAGTTGATTGGAAAAAATGCCAATTAAAAACAAGGCAAAAATGGCGAAAAAAATAATGCTTAACATCAGCTTAAAGGCTTTAAAAACCTTACTGATATAACCCAATAAGCGTCTAAATAATGAGGGATTATGAGTTGCCATAGCTAGTGGGTTCCTTAGTCTTTTAAACTAACCTGTATTCGGCGGGTATAGAGCATGGCAGCACAAAAAACCACCACTGTTAACACTAGTTCCGCTAAATCCAGAGAAGTTGGTTGGGGTTTAGTGACGCCAAATACTGCCGATGCAAAATACAACAGCAACACAAATCCCATCCAAATATAGGTTCTTAAGTTGTTAAACCAAAGCCCTGGGGCAAACATCAATAACGGCAACAGGACAATAAAATAAATAACAGGGGGTTGGTTTTGTTGCCAAAGATTGGCTCCTAATACCAAAACCAGGAGTAGGTAGCTGATTCTTACTAGCTGTTTTAGGCTGTTATATGTGTTTTGGGTAGTCAATGGCTTAAACCTTTTTTGAGTTGTTGATAAGTTGCAAAGCAAGTGAAGCAATTCTTTTACCCTGTGATTGACAGATTGCCTGCTCATCAGGTGTCAGTTGATCAGCTTCTACATGACTAGCTCCGTAGGGGGTGCCGCCTTTTTGGGTTGTACTTAATGCGCTTTCAGAATAAGGAACGCCGGAAATTAACATGCCATGATGAATCAACGGTAACATCATCGACAGAAGGGTTGTTTCCTGGCCGCCATGAATAGAGCTCGAAGAAGTGAAAACCCCTGCAGGCTTATCAATGAGAGCGCCACTGGCCCATAGGCTACCCGTATTATCAAGAAAGTATTTGAGTGGAGCTGCCATATTGCCAAATCTTGTGGGGCTGCCGAGTAGGAGCCCATGGCAGTTTGCAAGGTCCTCTTGGGTACAATACAGGTCACCGTTCTCTGGGATGCTTTCAGCAGTCGCTTCATGGTCTGCCGATACGCTGGGAACAGTGCGAAGCCGAGCTTCCATGCCTGCAATTTCGACAGCCTGTGCGAGCTGTTCGGCAAGCATTTTCACATGCCCGTTTCGGCTGTAGTATAGGATGAGTACGTAGGGTTCAGTCATTCAATAATCTCCAATACTGCCTCTGGTGGACGACCAATAGCCGCTTTATTATCAGCGACTACAATAGGGCGCTCTATTAATTTGGGGTTATCAACCATAGCTTTGATAAGTTGATCCTGAGTTAGCGCTTTGCCGCGCAAATTATCTTTAAAGTACTGTTCGGATTTGCGCACCAGTTGATCAGCTGACATATTAAGCATAGTCAAAAGATCTAAGAGCTCATCGGCACTGAGATGCTGCTCTAAGTAAAGCCTAATATCAGCTTTGATGCCTCTTGATTTAAGAAGCTCTAGGGTCTGCCGAGATTTTGAACATCGCGGGTTATGGTAAATCGTTATCATAAGGGGCAAACCTAGTTAAAATTTATTTTTTAAAAAGTAATCTATAAATGGCTATTCGTATTATAGTAACTAACGGCGCTTTAATGGGCGTCATTGATTTCATTTTAAGAGACTAATAAGCATTATGATACGGATTATTTATCTTGTCAGCTTTCTATTACTGGGTTGCGGTATGGAACCATCCTCTGTTGGGGAAAAAAGTCATAGACTAACAAACGGTGAAACGATTAATTTGGTCTCACCGTCGAAAACAGTGATTATTAATTATTGGGCTACCTGGTGTGCCCCTTGCCGTGATGAAATTCCTGAACTCAATGAGCTCGCCCACGAATTAAGTGAATCGTTACTGGTTATTGGTGTTAACTTCGATCAGGTGATGGGTGAGGAGCTGTCCCAGCAGATGCAGGCTCTAGGGATAGAATTCGATAATTTATTGCATGACCCGCGCGGCATTTGGAATCTTGATCCAGTCTCAGTTCTTCCTGAAACCTTAATTATCAATACCCAAGGCGAGTTAATTCATAGGCTAGTTGGACCTCAGACCAAAAAGTCGCTTAGTGCCCTAGTAGCCGCGGAATAATAGGCTACTTGATTTTACCAAGGTGTTTGGATACCACCTGCAAGCTAGATTTAAAGAGTCGTGGAGTTGAAGCGATAATATGACCGCTCTCGAGGAATGATTCACCACCATTAAAGTCACTGACCATACCGCCAGCCTCACGAATCACAAGTACTCCAGCGGCTATATCCCAAGGTTTTAGATACATTTCCCAGAAAACGTCGATTTTCCCTGCCGCCAAATAGGCTAAATCTAAAGAGGCTACTCCCATACGACGAATGCCTGCTGAATTATCGGCAAATTCTTGCATACAGGAAAGGAATTCAGTCATGTAAGCGAAAGATGGATTACTAAAAGGAATGCCGGTGCCATAGAGCGCGCCAGCTTTTTCTTTGCGACCAGATACTCGAATGCGACGACCATTTAAATGGGCACCTTTACCTCTGCTAGCGGTAAATTCTTCTCGCTTAAAGGGTTCCAAGATTACCGCATGTTCAAGTTTGCCCTTAAATTGGCAAGCTATTGAAACAGCTACATGGGGAATGCCGCGCACGAAATTAGTAGTACCATCAAGGGGGTCAATAATCCAAACAGTATCACTTTCTGGGTTGCCGCTACGGCCGGTCTCTTCGCCTAAAAAAGCATGGTCTGGATAGGCTTTTTTGAGATGATAAATAATAGTCTCTTCGGAACGTTTATCCACTTCGGTGACGAAATCATGGCGACCTTTTTCATCAACTTTTATTAAGTCGAGATTGTCAGCTGACTTAACAATCATCTCGCCGGCTTCTCGGGCAGCGCGAAGCGCTATATTGACCATGGGTTGCATAGTGGTAGTTCCAAATGAGTTAAAGAGCGCGCGCATTGTACCAGATTGAAAAATTCATTAAAGCGCCGTTTTCCCCTGCCAAAACTGCCGATACCACAAATTTGGTTTTAGCTATAAAAATTAGCCAATAATTCTGGTAGAATCGCGACCCTCAGAATTAGAGACGGATTTTTTCGTCTTCAAGCAATTATTAAGAGGTGCTCCGTGCCCACAGCTGCTCGCCAAGCCAATATTAAGATCGTACTCGTCAATACCGCCCACCCAGGCAATATTGGGGGTGCCGCACGCGCGATGAAAAACATGGGTTTAGCGGAGCTCTGCTTGGTTGAGCCCAGAGAATACCCAGCGCCCAGAGCGATTTGGCGTTCTGCCGGTGCGCGCGATATTCTACAAAATGCCACGGTGGTTGATACGGTGGATGAGGCTATTGCCGATTGTTCTCTTGTTATCGGCACCAGTGCCCGTGAAAGACGAATTCCTTGGCCGTTAATTAACCCAAGGGAATGCGGTGATCGTGTATGGGCCGAAGCTGAAAACCATAAGGTTGCACTATTATTCGGTCGAGAAGATAGAGGTTTGACCAATGATGAGCTTCAAAAGTGTAACTACCATGTGCATATTCCTTCAAATCCGGAATATAGCTCGTTGAACCTAGCCACTGCAGTGCAGGTGCTAGCCTATGAGGTTCGAATGGCTAGTCTTGCTGACGATAAAGGTGAGATGCCAGCCCTTAGCGAATGGGACCAACCCATGGCAACGGCTGAGGAGCTAGAGCATTTTCATAACCATCTATCGGACACCATGGCTAAACTCAGCTTTTATGACCCTGATAACCCAAAACAACTTTTGACCCGTTTGCGTCGACTATTTAATCGTACACGCATGGATGAAATGGAAGTTTCCATTTTAAGAGGTCTATTATCAGCGGTGCAGCGTAAAATTAAGTAACTTTGGTATTAATTGACTAAAACACTCAGGTATTAGATAATTCACCCCTGAAACAGGCAACATGTAGGTCATTAAAATGCGCTTAACCACAAAGGGACGATATGCGGTCACAGCAATGTTAGATTTAACATTGCACGCAAAAGATAGACCTATTTCCTTGGCTGGAATTTCGGAAAGGCAGTCTATTTCGCTGTCTTATCTAGAGCAGCTCTTTTCTCGGTTGCGCCAGTCAGGTCTAGTCTCAAGTGTGCGCGGGCCCGGTGGTGGCTATAAGTTGGCTAGAGCTAGTGAAAATATTTTTGTGGCACAGATAATTAATGCGGTTAATGAATCTATAGACACAACCAGTTGCCAAGGAAAGGGCGATTGCCAAGGTGGAGACATCTGCCTTACTCATAATTTATGGCATGACTTGAGTGAGCGCATACATGATTTTTTAGACAGTATCTCACTAGCAGATTTAGTGGTTAGACGAGATACACAGTTAATTGCTCAACGACAGGTTGATCAATTGCTGGTGATTGACGATAACATTCAGGCTGATGCCTGTTAACTTGGAGACATAAATGAATCTTCCAATCTATTTGGATTATGCGTCTACTACCCCAGTAGACCCCGCTGTAGCTGACCGTATGGTTGAGTTTTTGACCCCATCTGGCCACTTTGGTAACCCTGCATCTCGTTCACATGTGTTTGGTTGGCAGGCAGAAGCCGCTGTTGAAGATGCGCGCGTTGATGTGGCCAACTTAATCGGAGCTGACCCTCGTGAAGTTGTTTGGACGTCGGGAGCGACCGAAGCTAACAATTTAGCCATTAAAGGCTGCGCACAGTTTAATACACGCAAAGGTAAACACATTATTACCTCTAAAATTGAGCACAAAGCGGTACTGGATACCTGCCGTCAATTAGAGCGTGAAGGTTTCGAAATTACCTATCTTAATCCAGATAAAAGTGGCCTTATTCAGCCTCAAGCAATTGCTGATGCAATTCGTGATGACACCACAGTAGTGTCTATTATGCACGTGAATAATGAGCTTGGAACTTTGAATGATATTGCGGCAATTGGGAAGTTATGCCGTGAAAATAAAGTATTTTTCCATGTGGATGCTGCGCAAAGCGCCGGTAAAACAGCGATTGATGTCGAAGCCATGCAGGTGGATATGATGTCGTTTTCGGCGCATAAAATTTATGGCCCTAAGGGTATAGGTGCACTTTATGTGCGTCGCAAGCCTCGTGTTCGAATCGAAGCGCAAATGCATGGTGGTGGTCATGAGCGTGGCATGCGTTCGGGTACATTGCCGACTCACCAGATAGTGGGTATGGGTGCAGCTTTCAAATTAGGTGCTGAGGTCTTGGCCGATGAATCCGCAAGAATTACCGCTTTACGAAAGCGTTTGTGGGATGGCGTATCGGATATGCAAGAAGTTTACCTGAATGGGTCAGAGCATCAGCATGTTCCAGGCATTATTAATATCAGCTTTGCCTATGTTGAAGGTGAGTCACTGATTATGGCTCTTAGAGACCTAGCGGTTTCATCGGGTTCAGCCTGCACATCAGCAAGTTTAGAGCCTTCTTATGTGCTTCGTGCACTGGGGCTAAATGATGAAATGGCGCATAGTTCAATTCGTTTTAGTATTGGTCGTTATACGTCCGAGCAAGACGTGGATGATGCGATTACTAAGGTACGTCATGCAGTTGAAAAACTTAGAGAGCTTTCGCCACTATGGGATATGTTCCAAGATGGTGTCGATTTAGATCAGGTTGAGTGGGCTGCCCACTAATTTAAACGTAAGAATTATTTGAAGTAATAAAATAGGATAGAAAAATGGCTTATAGTGAGAAAGTGATAGATCATTACGAAAACCCACGCAATGTCGGTAAGTTAGACGACAATTCTAAAAATGTGGGTACCGGTATGGTTGGAGCGCCGGCCTGTGGTGATGTGATGCGTCTTCAGATTCAAGTGAATGATGAAGGTGTAATCGAAGATGCCAAATTTAAAACCTATGGTTGTGGATCTGCAATTGCATCAAGCTCACTTCTAACTGAGTGGGTAAAAGGCAAAAATATTGATGAAGCTGAACAGATTAAAAATACAGCTATTGCAGAAGAGTTAGCCTTACCCCCTGTTAAAATCCACTGTTCTGTTTTAGCGGAAGATGCGATTAAAGCAGCAGTTAGAGACGTTAGAGAAAAGCAGGAGAAGTAAGCGTGGCAATCACCATGACTGAGGCTGCCGAATCCCATGTGGTTCGGCATTTAGCGCATCGAGATAAGGGAATAGGGATCCGCCTTGGAGTTAGAACCACAGGTTGCTCTGGGCTTTCTTATGTACTCGAATTTGTCGACGAAAAAGCCGATGAAGATGTGGTTTTTGACTGCGGTGATGTTCAGCTAATTATTGACCCAAAGAGTTTGGTTTATTTAGATGGAACTCAGTTAGATTATGTTAAAGAGGGCTTGAATGAGGGTTTTGAGTTTAAAAATCCCAATGTTACAGACGAATGTGGTTGCGGAGAAAGCTTCCATATCTAGCCCTGTAGTAGCTCAGACAACTTAATTATTCAGGCCGTATACAGTGAGTATTGCCAAAAACTTCTTTGAAATCTTTTCTCTCCCAGCCAGCTGGGAGATAGACCACAGTGTATTGGATAAAAAATTTCGTACGCTTCAGCTGACTTTCCATCCTGATCGATATGCCAATAAGAATGATTTTGAAAAACGCTTAGCGGTGCAAACGGCTTCGACCATTAATCAAGCCTATGAAACACTAAGTTCGCCTCTTCTTCGTGCGCAATATCTTCTCAAGCTAGAGGGGTTTGATGCAGATCAAGAAAGTCACATTACCTCCGATGGCCAGTTTCTGATGCAGCAGATGGTATTACGTGAAGCTTTGAGTGATGTCAAAGACTGTGCTAATCCAAAAGATGCGCTGGTATCTTTGAGTATCGAAGCTCAGCAGGCGGCAGCCAAGATTCAAGCAGATTTCGCTCAATATTTTAATACTAAAGATTACAATCAAGCCTTTGATGCTCTTGCCAAAATGCAGTTTGCCTGTAAGTTTGTCAGCGATATTAGTAGCCTTGAAGCAGAGCTAGAGGAATTATAAGCCGTGGCATTATTGCAGATTTCAGAGCCAGGCCAGTCGCCACAACCGCATCAGCGTAAGCATGCTGTGGGTATCGATTTGGGTACAACGAATTCGTTGGTTGCCACTGTTAGAAGTAGTTCTGCCGACATTCTTCCCGATGAGCAGGGCAGAAACTTGCTGCCATCAGTGGTTCATTATGAGACTGAAGGCGTTAGCTGTGTAGGCTATGAGGCCGCAGAGCATAACAGTAGCGATCCATTAAACACCTTGACGTCAATCAAGCGATTGATGGGTAGAGGCATAGGTGATATTAAGCGTCTAGGTAATAGTTTGCCCTATGATTTTGCGGCAGACGATGGCGGTATGCCTAAAATTAAAACTGCCTATGGCCCCGTTAGTCCAATTCAGGTATCAGCGGAAATTCTTCGCAAACTTGCCGGTCGAGCAGAGTTGGCCTTTGAAGGAATGCTCGATGGTGCAGTGATTACTGTGCCAGCTTATTTTGATGAGGCTCAGCGACAGGCGACCAAAGATGCTGCTACTTTAGCCGGTATTAAAGTATTACGTTTGCTTAATGAGCCAACCGCCGCCGCCATTGCCTACGGGCTTGATGCGGAAGAAAATGAAGATACTTCTGCGCAGCGTCTAATCGCAGTCTATGATCTGGGTGGCGGTACCTTTGATATAAGTATTCTCAGGCTTTCAAAAGGTGTGTTTGAAGTATTAGCCACTGGCGGTGATTCAGCGCTGGGGGGTGATGACCTTGATCATGCCATTGCTAATTGGCTTTGCTCTGAACTGGGTATGACCCATGATTTGGATCCTGTAGAACAGCGAGTTTTATTAGAAACTGCAAAATGTGCCAAAGAAGAACTTACTGAAAGTGATAAGGTTGAGTTAGATATACTGGACGCTAAATTAGTGCTCACTAAAGATCAGTTGCATGAGCTAGTAGACAGTCTAATTGATCAGACCCTTAGTGCCTGTAAACGCGCCATTCGCGATGCGGGAGTTAAGATTAATCAGATTGAGGAAGTGGTTCTCGTAGGTGGCTCGACTCGAATGCCAAGAGTAGGGCAAAAAGTGGCAGAGCTGTTTGATCGTCAGCCCAAATGTAGCCTAGATCCTGATTTAGTAGTGGCAATGGGAGCAGCGAAGCAGGCAGAAGTATTAATTGGTAATAAGTCTGCTGACGATATGCTATTGCTGGATGTAATTCCACTGTCATTGGGTATAGAAACCATGGGTGGCCTTACTGAAAAGCTAATCCATAGAAACACCACAATCCCAGTGGCTAAGGCGCAAGAATTTACCACCTTTAAAGACGGTCAAACGGCCATGAGTATTCATGTGGTTCAGGGCGATCGTGAGCTAGTGTCTGACTGCAGATCCTTGGCGCGCTTTGAACTGCGCGGCATACCCCCTATGGTTGCCGGTAGTGCCAAAATTCAGGTGAGTTATCAGGTGGATGCCGATGGCTTACTCAATGTGTCAGCCCGTGAGCTTAGTAGCGGCGTCGAATCTAGCATTGAGGTTAAGCCGTCCTATGGTTTAACTGATAATGAAATAACCCAGATGCTTCAAGATTCATTTAGTCATGCCCGTGATGACATGCGCTTGCGCGCCTTAAGAGAACAACAGGTTGAAGCCGATCGTATGCTGGAAGATCTTCGCGCGGCCATTGATAAAGATGGTGAGTCGCTATTGGATACAACCGAGTTAAAATGTCTGCAGGTCGCTCTAGACGAGTTACAGGTTTTACGCGAAAGCTGTGATGATCATCGTCAGCTCGCTAATCAAATAGAAAGTATTGGCAAGTCCAGTGAAGACTTTGCTGCTAGACGAATGGATGTCAGTATCAAACAGGCGCTTGCAGGGCTGAGCCTTGACGAAGCCTTAGATAAATAAGCTTAGGAGCTTTTATGCCAAAAATAGTATTTTTACCGCATCATGAAATCTGCCCAGAGGGTGCAGTGGTTGAGGCGGAAAAGGGTCAAAGTATCTGTGAGGCCGCGCTTAAAAACGGTCTTGATATCGAGCATGCCTGTGAGATGTCCTGTGCCTGCACTACCTGTCATGTACATATTAGAGAGGGCTTGGATTCTGTCCCTGAAGCCGATGAGTTAGAAGATGATTTCTTGGATAAAGCCTGGGGTTTAGATCCAGATTCGCGTCTTAGCTGTCAGGTGATGGTAGGTGAAGAAGATTTAGTGGTTGAGATTCCTAAGTACACCATCAATATGGTTTCTGAAAGACATTAATAGGAGCGGTTATGATTAAGTGGACTGATATAAACGACATTGCTATTGAGTTGGCAGATAATCACGAAGACATAGATCCAAAATATATTAATTTTGTAGATCTGCGCAATCTAGTACTCAGTATTGAAGATTTTTCTGATGACCCCGACCGCTGCGGTGAAAAAATCCTTGAAGCGATTCAAATGGCGTGGATTGAAGAGTTAGATTAATCCTAATATTTACGATGATTTATGGTTTTGCGACACAAAATCATTGTTACCCGCCATCGCAATAGGTAAAATCCGCACCCATGCCGAAAGGCGCTAATTACTATTAAATTTAAAGTCCGATTTGGAGACATTATATGGCCGTTGAACGCACTCTATCTATTATCAAACCTGATGCTGTAGCTAAAAATGCAGTGGGTCAAATTCTTAGCCGCTTTGAAGCTGCTAACCTGCAGGTTATTGCACTTAAGATGCAACAGCTTACTCAGGCACAGGCTGAAGGTTTTTATGCTGAGCACAGCGAACGTCCATTCTTTAATGATTTAGTTGCCTTTATGACCTCTGGCCCTGTTTCAGTTCAGGTTCTAGAAGGTGAAGGCGCTATTCTAAAAAACCGTGATCTAATGGGTGCAACTAACCCTAAAGAAGCGGATGCCGGCACAATCCGTGCTGATTTTGCCACTTCTATCGATGCTAACGCAGTTCATGGTTCAGACTCTGAAACCTCAGCGGCACGTGAAGTAGCTTACTTCTTTGACGATAACGAGATCTGTGCTCGTTAATTATTGCGAGAAAACTAATGCCAGATAGCGCATTAAATACTGCTGAGCAGTTTACGCCCCAATCGGTTAAAACTAACCTGTTGGGGCTTTCTGTTTCCAAGCTAGGCGATTTCTTCGAGCAGTTAGGGGAGAAGCGTTTTCGTGCCACACAAATGGTGAAGTGGATTCATCAGATGGGTGAATGTGATTTCGATCAGATGACTAATCTGTCTAAATCCCTGCGTGAGAAACTCCATGAGTCGGCTGAAGTTTGCCTACCAGAAGTGGTGAGTTGCCAAGATTCAATCGATGGTACCCGCAAGTGGCTGATCAAAGTCGAAGGCGGAAGCTGTATTGAAATGGTTTATATCCCTGAAAAAGATCGGGGAACGCTCTGTGTGTCATCTCAGATTGGCTGCGCTTTGGACTGTAGTTTTTGCGCCACAGGCAAGCAGGGATTTAATCGCGATCTTAATACAGCGGAAATTATTGGTCAGCTGTGGATAGCCGCTCAATCATTTGATCAATTTGCGGCCAAGGCTCCACGCAGGGTTAGCAATGTAGTGATGATGGGCATGGGTGAACCGCTAATGAATTTTCATAATGTGGTTGATGCGATGAACTTGATGATGGAAGACAATGCCTACGGCCTATCAAAGCGTCGAGTTACCCTCAGTACAGCGGGTGTGGTTCCCGCGCTGGATCAATTGGCGGGTGTTACCGATGTGTCTTTGGCGATTTCATTGCATGCGCCTAACGATGAATTGCGCAATGAGTTAGTGCCAATTAATCGTAAATACAATCTCAAACAATTTGTTGAAAGTGCTAAAAATTATATCGAAAAAATGCCAGATAACCGTCGCAAAGCCACGGTTGAATATACCCTGATGGATCAGGTGAATGATCGTTCTGTTCATGCTCGAGAATTGGCAGTATTACTTAAAGAATTACCCTGCAAAATTAACCTTATTCCATTTAACCCATTCCCAGGTTCTGATTACAAGCGAGTTACTAACACGGCACTCAATCGTTTTCGGGACATTCTTCAGGGGGAAGGGTACACTGTGACTGTGCGTACAACCCGCGGCGATGATATTGCGGCGGCCTGTGGGCAACTAGCAGGTGAGGTCAATGACAGAACTAAGCGCCAACAGCGCTATAAAAATAAACTGGCGGCAGAAGAAGTACCAGTTAAAATTCTAGACTGACCCCCTCTAAAGATTTAAAACCAAGAGATAATAGGCTTATTGTGTTTAGCGGAACTCCCATAGTTAGACGTAAATCACGACAGATTATGGTCGGTGATGTACCAGTGGGTGGCGATGCGCCTATTTCCGTGCAAAGTATGACCAATACCAGCACCTCTGATGTTGCTGCTACCGTGGCGCAAATCAATACTATTCAACAGGCGGGTGCCGATATTGTTCGGGTATCTGTCCCATCGCTTGAAGAAGCAGAAGCCTTTGGTGAAATTCGCAAACAGGTGAATATACCTCTGGTTGCTGATATTCATTTTGACCATCATATTGCCCTGCGGGTTGCTGATTTAGGTGTGGATTGCCTACGTATTAATCCGGGTAATATCACCCGTGAAGATCGCTTGCGCGAGGTAATCGCCAAAGCGAAAGATAAAAATATTCCTATCAGAATCGGCGTTAATGCCGGTTCCTTGGGTAAAGATTTATTACGCAAATACAATGAACCAACCGCTGAAGCTATGGTCGAGTCTGCAATGCGCAATGTGGAATTACTGGATAAATACAACTTCCAAGATTTTAAAGTTAGCGTAAAAGCCTCCGATATTTTTATGGCGGTAGATGCCTATCGTGACTTAGCAAAACGCATTGAACAGCCTTTGCACCTGGGAATTACTGAAGCCGGTGGTTTGCGCTCGGGTACGGTTAAGTCTGCGGTGGGCCTAGGTGCTTTGTTGATGGATGGTATCGGCGATACTATCCGTATTTCACTGGCTGCTGATCCTGCTGAAGAAGCCCGCGTTGCATGGGATATGTTGCGCAGCCTAAGATTGCGTAGCAAGGGTATTAATTTTATTGCCTGCCCAAGTTGTTCACGTCAGAACTTTGATGTGATTAAGACCGTCAATGAATTAGAAAATAGGCTGGAAGATATTACTGTGCCAATGGATGTTTCTATTATTGGCTGTATAGTCAATGGCCCAGGTGAAGCCAAGGAGTCGGATTTTGGTTTAACCGGTGGCGCGCCAGATAATCTGGTTTATCTTGATGGGAAACCAGACCACAAATTAGAGCAGGACAATTTAGTTGACCAATTAGAAAAAGAAATTCGCGCTAAGGCTCAGGTTAAGCAAGCGGAGCTAGATAGCGCGCAACAGAATATAATAGCTAAGGGCTGAGAAAAGGAATAAGCGCTTTGGGGATGTACAGATGAAAATTCAGTCGATACGTGGAATGAATGATTTGCTCCCAGAGCAGTCTGCTATCTGGCAATACGTTGAGGGCACCCTAGCGCGTCTTGTTGCAAGCTATGGTTATCGCGAGATTCGCTTCCCAATTTTAGAAAAAACCGATCTATTTAAACGCGCTGTGGGTGAGGTCACCGATATTGTCGAAAAAGAGATGTATAGCTTTGACGACCGCAATGGCGATAGCCTAAGTCTGCGCCCAGAGGGCACTGCTGGCTGTGTTCGCGCCTGTACTCAAAATGGCTTATTGCATAATCAAACCCAACGGCTCTGGTACACCGGCCCCATGTTTCGTCATGAGCGCCCGCAAAAAGGTCGATTGCGCCAGTTTCACCAAATTGGTATCGAAGCCTTTGGTCTGACGGGCCCAGATATTGATGCAGAATTACTATTATTAACGGCTCGTTTATGGCGAGAATTAAAAATTGATAGTGCCCTAGAATTACAGATTAATTCATTGGGCACCGCTGAAGAGCGAGTAGCTTATCGGGAGGCTTTAGTGGCCTACCTGAGTAATTTTCATGATGAATTAGATGAAGATAGTCAGCGACGATTAACCACAAACCCATTGCGAATTCTGGATAGTAAAAACCCAGGAACACAATCGCTATTAAAAGATGCGCCGATACTTAATGACTTCTTAGGCGCTGAGTCCAAACAGCATTTTGCGCAAATATGCGCCATGCTTGATGCCTCTGATGTGAGCTATGTGATCAATCCAAAGCTTGTTAGAGGATTAGACTATTATTCACAGACAGTGTTTGAATGGGTTACCACAGAATTAGGCGCTCAGGGTACGGTCTGTGCTGGTGGGCGCTATGATAGTCTAGTAGAGCTACTCGGTGGCAAGCCATGCCCAGCAGTGGGTTTGGCTATGGGTCTAGAGCGGCTAATAATGTTACTTGACGGCATGGGCGTAGTACCCGATAGTGTGGCCCAGCAAATTGATCTGTATCTAGTTGCCGTGGGTGATGTGGCAGGTCACGGAATGCGTTTAGCTGAAGAGCTGCGCAGTGGGTTGCCGAATATTCGCATTGAAACACACTGCGGTGGTGGTAGTTTTAAATCGCAAATGAAAAAAGCCGATAAAAGTGGCGCTGCTATTGCGATTATTTTGGGTGAAGACGAATTAGCCTCAGAGACTGTCCAAGTAAAGTTCTTGCGACAAGAACGAGACCAAGAAACAGTTGATCAGGCAAATATAGTAGAATTTTTAAACGTAAATTTTGAATATTGAGGAACAGTTGTGGCAGATTACCAATCGGAAGAAGAACAAATAGAAGCATTCAAGCAATGGTGGGTAGATAACGGCCTTAAATTGGTTGCAGCAGCAGTAATTATTGTTGGCGGTAGCTTTGGTTGGCAGGGCTGGCAGGGTGCCCAAGAAGAGCAGGCTCAGAAGGGTTCTGCTATTTATACCGGCATGATTGATACCGTAAAAACCAGTGCAGAAGCGCCGTTAACCGACGAACAGCAGCAAGCAGTTTCTGATGCAGTGAGTCAGTTAAAAGAAGAGTTTAGTGATTCAGGTTTTGCTCATCTATCTGCTCTTGTGAGTGCTAAATTAGCTGTTGAAGCGGATGACTTAGATACAGCCGCAACCGAGTTAGAATGGGTGCTTGGCAACCAACCGTCAGATACGCTAGCAACCTTAACTACTTTGCGTCTTGCTCGGGTTGAAGCGGCTAGAGGTAATGTTGATACAGCATTGGCCCTTGTAGAAGACGCAGATGCTGGAAAAATGGTTTCAGCTTACGAAGAAGCTAAGGGTGATTTCCATATCAGTATGGGTCACTATGCAGCGGCCTATACCGCTTATCAAACAGCCTTGGATACAGAAGATTCAGGTAATGCACGCCTTCTTTCTATCTTGCGCCTAAAGCTAAGTGAGGCTAAGCCTGTTGAAGATTCAGCGACTGAAGAAAGCGACGCACCTCAGGGTGAATCGTAATGCACCAAGGCAGGTCTAAATATCCACTTTTACTACTGGTACTACTCGCTTCTGGCTGTAGTATTTTTAGTGCGGATGACGAATTAAAGCCTGCCAAGTTGCAAAAAATTGATGCTCAGGTTGAATTAACCCAGCAATGGAAAAAAGGCACACCCAGTAATAATAACGAATTTTGGGCTAACTTAGAGATTGCCTCTGACGATAGTGCCCTGTACATAGCTGATCACAGTGGTAGCGTGGTTTCTTTGGATGTGGCTACAGGCAAACAGCTTTGGCAAATAGAGCTTGATAGCAGTATTTCTGGTGGTGTTGGTTATGGCGGCAATAAAGTCCTTTTAGGTACTATAGAAGGTCAGGTGCTGGCGCTTAATGCACAGGATGGCGAACTTTTATGGTCAGCCAAAGTTAGTTCTGAGGTGCTTTCGAGTCCAGCTGCCAATGAGAGTATTGTGGTTGCGCAAACTATTGATAATAAGATATATGCCTTAGATGCTAATACTGGAACTGAACTATGGCAGCATGATACAGGGGCTCCTATCCTTAGCGTGCGTGGTAATAGTTCAGCCGTTATTCTTAATAATATGCTAATAGCAGCCTTTGATAACGGAAAACTTATCGCTTTTAATTCAGAAAATGGTTCTCTTAAATGGGAAACACGACTTGCCTTACCTAAGGGTAAAACTGAGCTTGAGCGCATGATCGATATAGATGGCAAGCCATTAGTTGTTGGTGATATTGTCTACTCAGTGAGCTATCAAGGCCGTCTGGGAGCGTTGACTCGTGGTACGGGCAGAAATCTATGGTTACAGGATAGTTCTTCCCATTTCAGCCCAGCTCACAATGAGGGTATGTTGTTTGTGACTGAGGCTAAGGATGATTCTATTTCTGCTTTTAAAGCAGGTAATGGGGTGCTTTCCTGGAAAAATGACCAGCTCGTGCATCGTGAGCTAACGGGCCCCGCAAGTCTATCGGGTAATGTTGCGGTGGCAGACGCTGAAGGCTATGTTCATCTTATCAGTTCAGAAGATGGCAGTTTTGTGGGTCGAAAGAAAATCGATGGTAGTGGTGTAAGCTCACCCCTCTTAGTTGTGGGTGAAAGTCTTATTATTCAAGCTAATAATGGGTCGGTCAGCGCTTACAAAATTCAATAAGGATAAATATCCTCAATTACAGTAAGATGCCGCTCAATATAAGTGCGGCATTTTTTATTTTATGATTCCAGTGATAGCCCTTGTTGGGCGACCTAATGTGGGTAAATCCACACTCTTTAATCGACTTACACGCAGTCGAGACGCCTTAGTGGCCAACTATTCAGGTCTTACCCGTGATCGAAAATACGGTGAGGGTGAGATGCTCGGCCGTCGCTTTATGCTCATTGATACTGGCGGTATTAGCGGTGAAGAAGAGGGTATTGACGCTGGAATGGCTGAACAGTCGCTACTGGCGATGGATGAAGCTGATATCGTTTTATTTGTAGTGGACTGTAAGTCGGGCATAGTTTCCGCAGACTACGCTATTGCCGAGAAACTTCGTCAAAAGAATCGCAAAGTTTATTTGATAGCCAACAAGATTGACGGTTTAGACCCCGCGGCAGCCCTAGCCGACTTTTACCAACTAGGATTTTCAGGGATTTTCCCAACCACAGCAACTCATGGTCGTGGCGTAAAATCCATGATGGAAGAGTTGTTAGAGCCATTTCCTCTTGTTGAAGAATCTGAAGAGCAGGCAAACGACAATATTAAAATTGGCGTTGTCGGTCGTCCTAATGTGGGTAAATCAACTCTGGTTAATCGCCTATTAGGGGAAGATCGAGTGGTGGTTTACGATATGCCGGGAACCACTCGGGATTCGGTCTATATTGACTATGAACGCGACGACACCAAATATACGCTTATTGATACTGCGGGTATTCGAAAGCGTAAAAACATTAAATTAGCCATCGAGAAATTCTCGATTGTTAAAACATTACAGGCTATTGATGATGCCAATGTAGTTGTCTTGTTAATTGATGCTCAAGAGGGATTGGTTGATCAGGATCTACACCTTATGGGCTCAGTGATTGATGCTGGTCGTGGCCTGGTTGTCGCTATTAATAAATGGGATGGCCTTGATGTTGAGAAGCGTGAGCATATTAAAGCAACGGTAGGGCGCCGATTGCGCTTTGCTGAGTTTGCCGATGTGCATTTTATTTCAGCGCTGCATGGCACTGGCGTGGGTCATCTTTATAAATCCATTAATGATGCCTATCGCGCGGCAACCGATGCACTCAGCACCACCAAGTTAACCAAAATTCTTGAGGGTGCGGTTGAAGAGCACCAGCCGCCAATGGTACATAGCCGTCGTATTAAGCTGCGTTATGCCCATGCTGGCGGTAGAAATCCCCCCGTGATTATTATCCATGGTAACCAGACTGAGTCTGTGCCCGCCCAATACACTAGATACCTAGAAAAGGTATTTCGTCGTCAGTTAGGTTTGCATGGAACGCCGATTCGCGTGGAGTATCGTACCAGTGATAATCCCTACAAAAATAAGGGTATTAAGCCTGGGGAAAGACCGAGCCCTCGCAATAAGAAGATGACCAAGTACAGCAAGCGCAATGATAAAAAATAGTTAGATTATTTGATCGTTATTTTTATCAGTCACTTGCAGTATGAGCTGTCCATCTTTAAGTTGGCCAGTCACAGAATCGCCCTTGGCTACTTTTTGCGTCGAGTTAATAACCTTGCCCTGTGCATCACGAATCACTGAATAACCACGGCCTATGGTCTTAAGCGGGCTCACCGTATCCAATAAATGCATATTTTGTTCAAGCTTAAGCTGCATGTTCTGCTGTTTTTGAGCCATTGCCTTGGTTAGCTTGCGAAGACTTTCTACAATTTTCTGACTACTTTCCTCAACGCGCTTTTTCGGTGTTTGCACCCTTAGCTGCTCAGCTAACTGATTATTCTGTTGTTGGGACTCTTTTAATTTATTTTGCATTGCTCGGGCTAGACGAATATCTAAATGGTCTAAAAGCTGTGCCTGTTGCTGAAGTTTAGCCCCCGGATGTTGCAAGCGTTTTTGTAAATGCGTTAGCTGTTGTTTAAAACTAATGAGGTTGCGTTGCAAGCTTTCGCTCAATGACTGTTGCAAGCGATAAAGCTGATTTTGAATCTGCTGGCTATCGGGGCTAACTAATTCTGCCGCGGCCGACGGGGTAGGCGCGCGCAAATCTGCTACAAAATCTGCAATGGTAAAATCAATTTCATGGCCTACAGCACTAATTACAGGTAAGTCACTAGCAGCGATAGCGCGTGCTACGGGTTCGGTGTTAAATGACCATAGATCTTCTAGGGAACCACCGCCACGACCTACGATTAATGCATCCAGTTGATCACAGCGGTTAGCGTCCCTGATGGCATTAACTATTTGCTCTACCGACTCTTCACCTTGCACGGCAGTGGGAAAAAGACTCACCTGCATCGCTGGGAAGCGCCGTTTAAGTACCGATAAAATATCTTTTACCGCGGCACCTGTCTTAGATGTAACAATTCCAATATGGCTTATAGATGCTGGAAGTGGACGTTTTTTATCATTATCAAATAATCCCTCCTCAGCAAGTTTTGCCTTTAATTGCTCAAATTGACGCTGAAGTGCACCAAAGCCTGCTTCTTCCATATGCTCAATAACTAGCTGATATTCACCGCGACCCTCATAGAGACCTGCGCGACAGCGCACTAATACCTGAGTGCCATTTTTAGGGCGAAAATTAACCCGTTGATTGGCATTTCTAAACATCGCGCAACGCACCTGTGCAGCGTTGTCTTTTAGGCTGAGATACCAATGTCCAGAGGCGGGACAGGCAAAGTTTGAGACTTCGCCCTCAACCCACAGCATAGGGATATTGGTTTCCAAAAGTTGACGAACTCTACGGTTGAGTTCGCTGATGGAAAAAATCTGGCGTTCGTTATTAGTATCGTTCATAGCCACATTGTAGAGACAGTTACAGGCTAAAGTCACGAGCCTAGCCAAATTTAGTCTAAAATCTTGTTATAAATAGTTGTTTACCAATGGTTGTGCGCTGATTTATAATGCACTGCTTACTTTTAAAACTTACTGAGGTAAGCGATCCCTATGTTACGCATCGCGCATGAAGCCCTAACGTTTGATGATGTCCTACTGGTACCCGGTTACTCCGAGGTAACAGCGAAAGACGTTACTCTAAAATCCCAACTTACTCGTGGCATTAGTATGAATATCCCGCTGGTCTCAGCGGCTATGGATACGGTCACAGAATCTCGTCTTGCCATCGCCATTGCGGCCGAAGGTGGTGTGGGTATTATCCACAAAAGTATGAGTATTGAGCAGCAAGCCAAGCAAGTTTGGGCGGTTAAAAAATATGAAAGTGGCGTGGTTAAAGACCCCTTCACCATCAATTCCTCAGCCACTCTCCAGCAGTTACGCGATTTGACGGTCGCTAATAACATCTCCGGTGTTCCCATTGTAGATGATGGCAACCTTGTGGGTATTGTGACTCGTCGTGATGTGCGCTTTGTTGAGAATATGAATGCCTTAGTAACCTCGGTGATGACGCCAAAAGAACGTCTAGTAACAGTCAAAGAAGGTGTTGACCCAGATTCAGTTCGGGCACTTTTACACAAGCATCGCATTGAAAAAGTGATGGTAGTCAATGATAACTTTGAACTCAAAGGTTTGATTACTGTGACTGATATCGACAAAGCAGAACAGCATCCTAATGCCTGTAAAGATGATCAGGGTCGACTGCGTGTCGGTGCCTCTGTGGGTGTTGGCGAAGATACCGATGCTCGCGTCGAAGCCTTAGTGAATGCCGGTGTTGATGTATTAGTTGTTGATACAGCTCATGGCCATTCCAAAAACGTGATTAACCGCGTTAAATGGATTAAACAAAATTACCCAGATGTACAGGTCATCGGTGGCAACATCGCCACAGGTGAAGCCGCTAAAGCCTTAGTTGATGCCGGCGCTGACGGTGTGAAAGTGGGTATTGGCCCAGGTTCTATCTGTACCACGCGTATTGTTACTGGTATCGGTGTTCCACAGGTAACTGCTATTGCCAATGCTGCTGAAGCGATTAAAGGCTCTGGTGTTCCAGTGATTGCTGATGGCGGTGTGCGTTACTCTGGTGATATTTCAAAAGCTATTGTTGCCGGCGCAAGCTCGGTAATGATGGGTTCAATGTTGGCTGGCACTGAAGAAGCCCCAGGCGAAATTGAGATCTATCAGGGTCGATCTTATAAATCTTACCGCGGTATGGGTTCATTAGGTGCAATGTCACACAGACAGGGTTCAAGTGATCGTTACTTCCAAGATGCCAGTGCTGGTGCTGAAAAGCTTGTACCAGAGGGTATCGAAGGACGAGTTCCTTACAAAGGACCCGTGTCGGCGATTATTCACCAAATGTTGGGTGGTTTACGCTCTTCAATGGGTTATACCGGTTGTATCACTATTGAACAGATGCGTACCGTACCCAAGTTTGTTCGAGTAACCTCAGCAGGGACTAGTGAAAGCCATGTACATGATGTGCAAATCACTAAAGAAGCTCCAAACTACCCAGCGGGCGGACGTTAATCCCAATAGGGTAGTAGTAAATATAATCAGAGGCTGCGCACAGGTGCAGCCTCTTTGTTTAAGGTAAACAAATGTCTGATTTACAGTCGCAAAGAATTCTAATCCTCGATTTTGGTTCCCAGTACACTCAGCTGATCGCTCGGCGGGTAAGGGAAATTGGCGTATTCTCAGAAATTCGTCCCTGGGATATTTCTGAAGCCGATATTAAAGAATTTAACCCCAATGGAATCATTCTTTCCGGTGGACCTGAGTCGGTTACCGAAGGCGCAACCGCACCTAGCGCACCAGACTGTGTATTCACTATGGGCTTACCGGTTCTCGGTATTTGTTACGGCATGCAAACCATGGCTAGCCAATTGGGTGGCAAGGTTGAAAGCTCCGATGTACGCGAATTTGGTTACGCGCAAATCAAAGTTGAAAACACCTGTGCTCTGTTAGCCGATGCCAAAGATCAAACTAATGATCAAGATGACGCGCTTCTAGATGTATGGATGAGCCATGGTGATAAGGTAACGGCTATTCCAGACGGTTTTGAATTAATGGCTTCAACGCCCTCATGCCCAGTTGCAGGTATGTTTGATGCCTCAAGAAATTTCTATGCCATTCAATTTCACCCTGAGGTGACACATACATTGCAGGGTGAGGCAATTTTTCAGAATTTTGTAAAAAATATCTGTCAATGTGATGGTCTGTGGACAGCAGCAGCGATTATAGAAGATCAAATTGCTCGCGTTCGTCAGCAGGTAGGCGATAGCCATGTATTACTTGGCTTGTCTGGTGGTGTTGATTCCTCCGTGGTAGCGGCACTATTGCATAAAGCCATTGGTAAACAGCTAACCTGTGTGTTTGTTGATAATGGCCTTTTACGCAAAAATGAAGGCGATGCAGTGATGGAAATGTTCGCCAAAAATATGGGCGTTAAAGTGATTCGCGCCAATGCTCAAGATCAATTTCTTAATGGCTTGAAAGGCGTCAGTGACCCCGAGAAAAAACGTAAGGTCATCGGCAATACTTTTATTGATATATTTGACGCCGAATCGCAAAAAATTGATAACGTAAATTTCTTGGCTCAGGGCACAATTTACCCTGATGTTATTGAATCTGCAGCCTCTAAAACCGGCAAGGCTCATGTGATTAAATCCCACCATAATGTGGGCGGCCTTCCCGATGATATGGCACTCCAGTTAGTTGAGCCATTACGCGAACTATTTAAAGACGAAGTACGCAAGATTGGCCTCGAGTTAGGCTTACCCTACGATATGGTCTACCGTCACCCATTCCCTGGTCCGGGTTTAGGCGTACGTATTCTGGGTGAAGTCAAAAAAGAGTATGCTGATATTCTGCGTGAAGCCGATGCGATCTTTATTGAAGAGCTACACAATAGCGGTTGGTATCATAAAACCAGTCAGGCCTTTGCTGTATTCCTACCGGTTAAATCCGTGGGTGTTGTGGGTGATGGTCGACGTTATGAGTGGGTAATTGCGTTGCGCGCTGTTGAAACCATCGACTTTATGACGGCTCGTTGGGCACATCTACCCTATGAGTTATTGGAAAAGGTCTCCAATCGTATTATCAATGAAATCGCTGATGTTTCTCGTGTTACTTATGATGTTTCTAGTAAGCCACCGGCGACGATTGAGTGGGAATAGCATAAATAAAATAAATCGTTATAAATCAATAACATAGCATTTTCACACTTGTTTCACACTCAAAATAAATGCTTGATTGTATTATATTTTTTTCTTACACTTTCACAGTTTGTTTCACATTTTCGTATCTATTGAAAATCATAAAAAACATGAGTGAAATGCATGGTGAACACGAAATCAGATAACGCTAAAACATACTCAGAATGGTTGATGGAAGACCGTGTTGAGTTGTACTTGATGAATCGCAGTGGCAATGTTTATCAGGCACGAATATGGTTAGAAGATGAGCGAAAATACCTTCGCCGTTCAACAAAAACTACTGATCTTCCCTCTGCTCGACTATTTGCAAAAGAACTTTATCTACAAGTTTATTCTGATCTTGCAGCAGGTAAGCATATATTCGGCATAACACTCGGTGAATTAGTTGAGAAGTTTATTGAATATCGTAGAGAGGATGTCATCAATGGTCGTATCACTGCGGGTAGATTAGGTACGATAGAATCTCAGTGCCGTGCATTGCTAAGAATTAAACGACCAACATTAAAAGTATCTGAACTGCATAAAAACTCGTTTTATGAGTGGTTCAATATGAGAAAGAAAGATAATCCAAGTGTGACAGTCGTCACCGTAAGAAATGAGCAAGCAACAATCAATCAATTGTTTAGATATGCCTATAGAAATGGGTACTCTCATATTCCAAAGATGGAGTTTAGGGAGTTAAAGATCAGTAGGGGCGATATAGGCAGGAGAGATACATTTACTGATAAGGAATATGCTGATTTATATACCTACATGCGAACTTATACATCTAAAAAAGCATGTGAAGATCCTGATGAACTCATTGAAAGACAAAAAATAAGAAATTACATACTCATATTGGCAAACACATGTCTAAGAACAGGCGAGTTGAGGCAGATGACTTGGAATGATGTTGAGGGTTTTGAGTCAGTTATCGATGATGCGGGTAATCAAGAAACGCTTGTAAGGTTAAAGGTAAGAGCAGAAACATCAAAAGTAAGGTGGAATAGAACAATTACAGTAAGAGGGGGGCGTTATATTGAGCGATTAAAAGAACTGACGCCTTACACAAAACCAACTGATCTCTTGCTCACCAATAAAAATGGCACTCATCAACTCGGGTCAAGAGAGTTGTATCATCATTGGGGTCAATTAATGCGTGGTATTGGGATTGATAATTTCCAAGAGCGCAAACTTTCCTATTATTCACTCAGACACTATGCGATTACATACAAGATTGCTGCGGGGGTAGATATCGCTATTCTTGCAGATATTGCAGGAACAGGCATTACGCATATACAGAATCACTATCTGCATACAAATGAGGGCATGCATAGAAGGGCAGCAATGAGAAATATTATAACAGATAGAGAGGGTGCATTTAGGGGGAATGTATAGACTCCATTCTGGGATAATTCAAATCATTTCATTTAAATTATCCCAAAACGGAATTTATTATTACCTATTTACGATATCAGGCAATTCAGAGTAAAAGTTTATATCAGTCAAAATGTCTGATTGGTTTGCATAGGCTATTTCTGAACTGCTATCTTGATCATCAAATATTTCAAGATAACCGTTATGATGAACAATACCGATTGTGGGATGCACATAAAATGTACGGTCAACTATATACTTTTTAGGTCCATCATCTAATATATCATCAATGCCATCGTCATAATCCATAACACTTGTTTCGTTTGATTGAACTACAAAAGATTCAATACAGCCTATTCCAGTCATTATGATAGATGTGTTGTTGACAGAAAAGTTAACGGTTTTGTTCCATCTTTGTGTATCTTGATCGATTTTATATTCATTGGATGTTTTGGTGAATGTGGTGAAAGTTTCCAGTTTTGGTAATATCGTTTCACCCCATAACCAAAAGTTTCTAGAAGAGTCATATTCTGCATGAACCTTATTGTCGGATTTGATTAGTTTTACAGTGCCATCATTGGGATATAGTCTGAAGTTCGTCGTATTCTCAGCAGAATTATCATCTTGAGTCACAGAACTAATTAAATTCTCTGCGCTCCAAATACTTCCCCAATCTGATGACGGGTTAAATGGAGGTGCTATACTGGGAGTAATGTTGTTCAAATCAGAAATGCTGTAAAAGACTGAGTATGACTTGTACTCTAAATTCTCTAACTCTGCTCCCGTTGCTGCTTCTATTGTTATGCGTTTTTTACTATACTCTACTGCATTACTTGCCTCTGGTTTACGGTATTCGTAGTTTGCCGGAAGCGGATAATAAGATTCATCATTTCTGCAAACAAAACCAGGTTCAGTGGGAGTACTATTCACTGAGTTTTGATTGCTGTCATCTGAGTTAACATCAGTGTTGACAATGTCATTTGTGCTTGTGTTATCGCTTGGATTGCTATCACTGCCACCACCGCATGCGCACAACAGGAAGAGAAGGATTGACAGAATTAGTTTGTTAAACATATTTTCACCAAAAGGTTAATTTATTCTAAGTCGAATAAATTAACCTAACTATAGTGTTCATTCAAGAAGTTTTTTAGATGATCTATATTCAAAAATTTTCTAATGAGTTATAAACTGACTTCCTACTAATACCCATTAGTTTTGAAATTGCTGTCGCCCCCATACCTTCGTCACTTAATTTGCGCACCTGATCAACATCAATAGATTTCTTCCGACCTTTGTACAAACCCTTTTCCTTTGCCTTTTTGATACCTTCCATCTGTCTTTCCTTACGAAGGTTTGTCTCAAACTCAGCAAATACAGATAACATTTGAAGAAAGCATTTTCCGACAGAGGTTGATGTATCAATTGGTTGCTCTGTTGCAATAAGATTTACACCTT
>JABBBH010000054.1 GCA_018607525.1 SAR92 clade bacterium | reverse complement strand
CCTCTCTAGTTGGCGAGATATTGAAGGCAAGCCCCGCCATGTAAGCTGGATACAAAGATTGTCGAAGCTGGTCTTGAATATAGGCTGCGTAAAGCTCCGCAAGGGAATATCCGGCAAGGCCTTTCGCTGCCTCAGACTCCAATGAAATTATGATTTTCCCTTTAGGAGCGCCAAATTCGGTAGACTTTTGATGCCAAACCCTAAGCCCACCAGCATCAGTCACCAAAACCGGCTTTTGATCTTTCTCCTCAGTGATTAAGCCTAGGTTTGATGGTATGTAGGGGTTTTTACCCACTAAACTCAGATTAAAGTCAGAATCGGTCGCTTTAAGCACTTCGATTGCATCTTTATTCATGGTTTCAACGGAGAAAGGTGTCTGATAAAACACTGACAACTCCGTAGTATCAACCTCAGGCGCAATAACCATTAACAGCATATTTTCAATTCTCAGCTGATCCATCAAATCCGAAATTAGCTGCTTATCAAACTCACCACGTTGATAAGGGGCACGCAATAGGTTGTTATCGCTATATTTATGCATGTTTGAGGCTAACTTAGTCACATAGTCTGCTGGCTTGATCTTCTCAGCATAGCGAAAGCCCATATCACTCATCACCGCTAATTCAGTCTGCCGCCAAGACTCGATACCCTCTTGCTGGATTAGCTCTAACCAAGCAAAGAGCTCTACCAAAATCTGCTCATGATGCTGATAACCCTCTGGAGTTAGTCCAATATCGATAGAAAATAATGTTGCACCTCTGTCGGATAGCGCGGGGCCCGCAGAGAGACTTTCTGCCCAACCCTTTTCTTTAAGCGCCTGCAGTAAACTACCCTGCCCCTCATAGCCAATCATTTTTCCTAAATACATTGCTGGCTTAACTTTCCAGTTTCTATCTTGCTGAGGTAATTCAAACAGCAAACTCAGCTCTCGCAGCTCTTTAAGTGGTATTACACGCGCTTTTAGCGGCAATCTGCTAGCCTCGACCAGAGGCACATTGTAGGGCTCTATGACTCTATTATTATTTGCAACGGGCCGAAATTGATTCTCCACCATTGTCTGTAATTTATCGATGGATTCATTTCCCAGTACCACCAGAGTCATTAGATTGGCTGAATAATAATGGTTATACATCTTGATAAGCTGATCGCGAAGCAGACCATTTTCCCCATCAACTAGGGTCTTATTATTGCCTACCGTAAATTTCGATAAGGGATGCTGCGGATTAACGATCTCACGCAACACATCCCACTGACGACGACTATCACTCTTTAATTTAAGCTGATACTCAGACTCCACTGCATTGCGTTCGCGGTTAACGTAGTTAGCGTCAAAAGTGGGCTCAAAAAAGAATGGCGCAAATCGATCAAGGGCATCTTCTAGATAGTCGGCATCAATACTAAAAAAATAATTAGTATGCTCGAGAGAGGTACTGGCATTATGGGAGCCACCATGCTCACTGATATATGTTTGATACTCCCCTGCCAAAGGGTAGCGCTGGGTACCAAGAAATAACATGTGCTCAAGAAAATGCGCTAGGCCCTCTGTATGTTTAGGATTTTGATAACTTCCCATGTACAGATCGAGAGCCACAGCGGCTTTGTCCGCATCAGGATCAGAGATAAGCAAAACATCTAATTGATTTTTGAGGGTCAAGCGACGATAAGAGCGCTGATCATTTTCACTTTTTATTAAGCTGACGCCAATCTTAGAGCCAGAAGAATAACGGTTATCGAGAACACCGCATGAAGTGATAAATATAACAACGATGATTAGCGTAAACAGCCTATGCTTTCCTAAAATAACAGCCACAGCAAGCTGACGAAAAATCATAATAATCCCTGTCATAGCAGATTACTCAGCGGTCAACTCAGCCCTGGGCCATGCGTTGTAAATGGCCTTAACTAATGTGGCTAAGGGGATTGCAAAAAATAGCCCCCAAAAACCCCATATACCACCAAATATAAGCACCGCAACTACGATTGCCACTGGGTGTAAGTTAACTACCTCAGAAAACAATAGGGGTACCAATACATTGCCATCAACTATTTGGATAACAGCGTATAGGCCAACAAGCCATGCAAATTCATTTGAGATACCCCACTGCAAATAGCCAACTAGCAGCACTGGAATAGTTACTAATGTGGCACCAATGTAGGGAATTAAAACTGAAAGGCCAACCAATAGAGCCAGCAAAGTAGCATATTTGAGATCAAGGCATAAAAAGGCAATGAATGAAATCGAGCCAACAATTAATATTTCAATGGCTTTGCCACGAATATAGTTGGCAAATTGAACATCCATTTCATCCCAAATAGTGGTCATAACCTGACGCTCTTTTGGCAACATATTGGAAATATAATTGAGCAGAATATCCTTATCCTTGAGCATAAAGAATACCAGTAAGGGTACCAGAAATAGATAAATTAATATGATCAGTATGCTTGGGAAGCTGCTGATTGAGAGGCTTAACAACTGCTCTGCTAAGTTTGCTAGCTCCTCTGACATTCGGGTAATTAATATTTGAACCTGCTCAGGGCTAATATAGGCAGCAGTTTTCTCTGGCAAGGTACTAAACAATTCTTTTAACTGATAGACCATATTGGGAAGTTCTTTTAACAGCAGCGTTGTCTGTCTTCCTACGATGGGTACAAGTACAATTAACGCAGAGATAAAAGCCACTAAAAACAGCAAGTAGGTAGTAAGCACTGCAGGAATTTTAGCCAAGCCATATTTTTGCAGGCTATTAACCACACCCTGAAGTAAAAAGGTGAATATCATCGCGGCAATTACTGGCCCTAATACATCGCCTAGGGTAGCTACAACTACTACAGAAACAACAAGAAAGATGCTTAGAAGGACAGCCTCTTCAGTGCTAAAGTACTGAGCTAACCACCTTTGTAAAACTCTCTTCATAACAACTCCGCAATTAAATATCAAACATGAGTGTAAATATGGCATATTATATTCAGATAATACAGAGATGAGGCATGAAACCAATCTGTTTTTTTTATGTCCAATTATGCCCAATCCTTAGAGCTTGAAATAAACAGCGAAAACTATGCATAAATACCGTGAAAAAATAAGGCTCTTTTTAGCATACAAATCATGTAAAAAAGCCTCTCTAACAGCTAGTATTTTATTGCTAGCGGTGTTTTCATCTAGTAACCATTCTGCGGATATAAAACTGCCCCTGCTGGGGGATAGTAGCTCTGGTATAGTGTCAAAACAGCAAGAATATAAACTTGGCAAGTCATGGCTTCAGGCTTTCAGACGCCATGTTGAACTTCACGACGACCCGATTCTACAGTCGTATCTTGAACAGCTTAGCTATGACCTAGTGGCTCACAGTGATTTAGAAGATACCAGACTCACTGTGGTGGTGGTAAATAACCCTACCATTAACGCGTTTGCGGTACCTGGGGGGGTTATTGGTATACATACAGGCATCTTTACCTATGCCGATAACGAAGATCAGCTGAGCTCAATCATAGCCCATGAGATTGCCCACCTAAGCCAACGCCATTTTGCCCGCTCAATGGAAGCGCAACGAAGTGCATCGGCTATTTCATTAGCCGGCTTACTGGCAACTATCATAGTTAGCTCTCAAGCCGACACAGATGCCGCTATCGCTACTCTTACCACAGCACAGGCACTTTCAGCAGATCAGCAACTTCGCTACAGCCGAAACAATGAGCAAGAAGCGGACAGATTGGGCGTTAGGATCATGACTAGAGCCGGAAAAGACCCTGGGGCCTCAGCGGATATGCTAAATAACATGTTAGCCTTGAGTCGTTATAAAGGGAATAGACCGCCTGAATTTTTACTAACTCATCCAGTGACTGAAAGGCGGGTTGCAGATACACGAGCCAGAACAATCAGTGCAGCAACACGACATTATCCCGAAAACTCTAATTATTATCTTATGCAAGCAAGAGCAGCGGTACTTGTCCATGATGACGCACAATTCTCCGTAAAATATTTCCAACAAAAAATTGATAGCAATAGTCTACAAACAAAAGCAGCAAAGTACGGTCTTGCACTAGCATACTCAAACTTAGGTGACCATAAAAAGGCGCGTAAAATACTCACATCCCTTGTCAGCAAGGATCCAATGAATAGCCTGTTTACCTATACTGATATAGAAAATGATATTGCCGCTCAGGAATACAATATAGCTTTATCGAAACTTGAGTATCAGCTAAAACTCAATGGTAAGAACTACCCCTTACAAGTACTATTGGCCGAAACTCTATGGCAAAACAAACAGTACAGTGCGTCAGCAAAGGTGCTAACCCAATTGAGCCATCAACGAAAAGAGGATCCGGCAATTTGGTATAAATTAGCCGAGGTGAGAGGTTTAGCAGGCGATATATCCGGCGTTCACAGGGCGCGAGCGGAATATTTTATTCTTGTTGGGGCCTTCGAAAGAGCAAAACAACAACTCAATCTGGCTTCGAAACTTTTAGCCTACGACTTTAAGCAGGTTTCGATAATAAAACAGCGGCTTATTGAGATCGAGCAGATGGAAAAAACCCTGAGAAGACTCTAGTTGCTTGCCTTAAATGACATCATGCGATCAAGTGCCGTGGTTGCGAGCTTGGCAACATCAGCATCCACTTGAATCTCTCCACTGCCGTCCTGCAGACAGGACAGTAAATTCTGAAGACTATTCATACCCATCCATGGGCAGTTTGCACAACTTCTACAGGTCGCACCACTACCACCGGTGGGTGCAATAATTAATTCTTTTTCAGGAACAGCCTGTTGCATCTTATAAAAAATACCCTGATCGGTGGCAACAATAAGCTGCTTATTGGGCAGATTTTTGGCTGCGGCGATTAACTGTGATGTAGAACCCACGACATCAGCAACCTCAACTACAGACTGAGGAGACTCAGGATGAACCAAGACAGCCGACTCAGGATAGACCTTTTGCAGGTCGGTAATCCCTTTAGCCTTAAATTCTTCATGCACAATACAGCTACCGTCCCACATCAATACGTCAGCACCGGTTTGTTTTTGTACATAGCTACCCAAATACTTGTCTGGCGCCCAGAGAATTTTTTCGCCTAAAGAGTCGAGATGGTCGACCACATCTACCGCAATACTTGAAGTAACAACCCAGTCTGCTCTCGCCTTCACCTGAGCAGAAGTATTAGCGTAAACCACAACCGTTCGATCAGGATGCTGATCACAGAAAGCATTAAATTCTTCTGCCGGACAGCCTACATCCAAGGAACAGGTAGCCTCGAGGGTTGGCATTAATACCGTTTTATTGGGCGTGAGGATCTTGGCCGTCTCACCCATGAATTTCACACCAACCACAATTAAAGTCGCAGCATCGTGGCGACTACCAAAACGGGCCATTTCTAGAGAATCAGCCACTACCCCGCCGGTTTCTTCCGCTAGGGCCTGTATCAGTGGATCAGTATAATAGTGCGCAACAATAACCGCATTCTTATCGATCAGAAGCTGCTTAATTTGCTGGCGCACAATGCCCTGCTGATCTGCGCTTAAGGACTCATCAACAGAGACCTTCTCAAGATATTCTTTTACCTTAAGGCTTAGATCATTATTTGCTTGTACAGAAAGGTCTTGTTGCATTGAAATAGATCTTAGTGAGAGGAAACCCAGTAAACAACCGCTGCAAGAACAATTACCACAACCGCAATAGCTGCAATAGCGTCTGCTTTTGAATCGCCAGATGATTGATTATTTGTGTCAGTCATTACATTACCCTAAAAAATTATTTGCTTGAAAATGAGCAGATTTGAATTGTGGCGCATTTTAGCAAGCATTTGCAGAACTGTCTCGACAAAACATAAGCCAATGGCAAATATTAGCTTATTCCTTTTATTTTGCATCTAATAAACAAATATTAATTTCAAAGCATAGCCTCAAACTGTATCATACAACACCTTTATTACTGACGAAGTCACACATAGCCTCGATGTATAGATACGATAATTACGACCAAAAAATTGTTGATGAACGCGTAGCGCAATTTAGAGACCAAACTGAACGCTATTTGGCGGGCAAAATAGCAGAGGAAGAGTTTCTCCCACTGCGCCTACAAAATGGCCTTTATGTTCAGCGTTTGGCGCCTATGCTCAGAATAGCTGTGCCCTATGGCATGCTCTCAAGCAATCAAGTCAGAAAGCTTGCGCACATTGCGCGGGTTTATGACAAAGGTTACGTGCACTTTACGACCCGTCAGAATGTTCAGCTAAACTGGCCGGCACTGGAAGAAGTCCCAGATATATTAGCCGAGCTTGCAAGCGTTGAAATGCATGCTATTCAAACCAGTGGTAACTGTATTCGCAATACCACAACCGATCAATTTGCCGGTGTTGCGGTTGATGAAATAGAAGATCCACGCCCCTGGTGTGAAATAATTCGTCAATGGTCAACTCTACATCCAGAATTCGCCTTTTTGCCACGCAAGTTTAAAATTGCGGTCTGTGGCTCAGAAGAAGATCGAGCTGCCTTCTTGCTGCATGATATTGGCCTACAGCTGGTGAAAAATGAACAGGGTGAGCTAGGCTTTGAAGTCTTTGTAGGGGGTGGTTTAGGCAGAACTCCTATCATTGGCTCGTCTATCCGCAAGTTCCTCCCCAAACAGCACCTTCTATCCTATCTAGATGCCATTCTCAGAGTTTATAACCGATACGGCAACAGAGATAACAAATATAAGGCGCGCATTAAGATACTCGTTAAAGCTTGGACACCTGAAGTATTCGCCAAAAGAGTCGAAGAAGAATGGGCAAATATTAAAGATGGCCCCTCTACACTTACTGATGCCGAATTAGCTCGTGTAACAGGTTTCTTCTCAGCACCAGATTATCAGGATGTTGACTCAACTATCGCCGATCAGTCACTAGCTGCGCAAGCTGCAGAAAACAATGCCTTTAGTCGTTGGTTAGAGCGGAACACAGAACTGCAGAAGCAGTCCGGTTATCGATCAGTAACACTATCATTAAAGCCAGCCGGTGTTGCCCCTGGGGATGTAACAGATACCCAGCTAGAGACTATTGCCGATCTTTCTGATCAGTATGCGTTTGGCGAGTTACGTGCGACTCACAACCAAAATGTAGTGCTAACTGATGTTTTGTATTCTGATCTTTTTGAACTCTGGCAAACAGCCAAGCAGTCCGGTCTTGCCACACCTACCATTGGCACTATCAATGATATGATCTGCTGCCCAGGTGGCGACTACTGCTCGCTGGCAAATGCTAAATCAATCCCCGTAGCTGAGGATATACAGCGCAAATTTTCTGATCTCGACTATGTCTATGATCTGGGTGATCTAGAACTCAATATTTCAGGCTGTATGAATGCCTGCGGCCATCACCATATTGGGCATATTGGAATCTTAGGCGTGGATAAAAAAGGTAAAGAATGGTACCAAATCCAACTGGGAGGCAGCGCCAATAAAAGCGCATCTCTCGGTAAGGTTCTTGGTCCTTCATTATCTCGAGAAGAGATTACTGACGGTATCGAAAAACTGCTTGATGTCTATGTAGAAAATCGAATTGCTGATGAAAGCTTTCTTAATACTTACCAAAGAATTGGAATAGATAAGTTCAAGGAGAGAGTTTATGCCTCAAATTCTTAAGGATACTCAGGTTGTTTCTGATAACTGGATACTTCTTGATGAAAACGATGACAGCATTCCCGCTGGAGACATTTTACTGTCTTATCAACAGTGGCAGAATTTCGCTGACCACCTCAGCGACCACAGTGGTCGCATCGGCATTTGGCTAGAAGGACATGCAGAAATTGAGCAGATAATCGAACCCCTTCTAAATCTCCCTCTAATTGCTATTAATTTCCCGAAGTTTGCTGACGGACGAGGTTTTTCTGCGGCAAGACTAATTAAAGAAAGATACAACTACGCTGGCGAATTACGTGCTATTGGTGGTTTTATTCGCGATCAGTTATATTTACTTAATCGCTGTGGTTTCAATGCTTTCCAATTTTCAGATGAGAACGAATTATCCGATGCCGCTGAATCGCTAAAAGACTTCTCAGAAAATTATCAGGTCAGTGTCGACCAAGAAAACCCCTTATTTAGAAGACGGTAGAATATCTAAGCAACCAACCTTATAGGTCAGAGAATGGACCAACATGTTGTATTTATCTTTTTTCTTATCTTTACCGGTGGCGCGCTAGTCGCATCACTGGCTTTATTTGGCCGCCAACCCCTTTTAGTCGCCTATATTAGTCTTGGTGCCCTACTAGGTCCCTACGGGCTTGGGTGGGTCACTGATCTTGAGCTAATTGCGCAAATCTCATCTATTGGCATTGTTTTTTTACTTTTTTTACTTGGCCTAGATATGCAGCCGCAGGCTTTACTGCGTGTTTTGAAACAGGTCGCTCATATCACATTAATTAGCTCGCTATTGTTTGCCGCTACGGGCTATGGGATAGCCTACTTGTTCGGCTTCAGCCTAATTGAATGTGCAATTATTGGTTCCGCTATGATGTTTTCTAGCACCATTATCGGTATCAAATTACTCCCCACTACGGCACTGCATCACAAGCATTCTGGCGAATTAATGATTGGCATGCTGTTAATGCAGGATTTTATCGCAATCTTTGTACTGCTTGTTTTGCTCTCAGCAAGCTCTGGTGAGAATAGCATTACTAGCCTAGGCATCAGTATTGTCGCACTACCCGCGCTGATAGCGCTTTCCATGTTTCTGGTGCGCCATTTACTTCAGCCGCTCTTTACGCGCTTTGATCGCATAGGTGAATATATATTTTTATTAACCATTGGTTGGTGCCTGGGTATTGCTGAACTGGCAGAAGTGATTGGTCTGTCTAAAGAAATTGGTGCCTTTATTGCCGGAATCTCACTGGCAACCAGTCCTATCGCTCAGTACATCGCTCTGAATCTTAAACCCTTGCGTGATTTTTTTCTGATCTTGTTTTTCTTCTCACTTGGCGGCGGCTTTGATCTCAGCCTGCTGGCAACTATTGCAGTTCCAGCGATTATATTAGCCATTGCTATGCTTTCGCTTAAACCGATAATCTATCGTTATCTACTGCGCTCACAGAGCGAAAATAACAGCCTTTCTTGGGATCTTGGCTTTAGATTAGGGCAGAACAGTGAATTCTCTTTACTTATTGCCTATATGGCGTTTAGCACGTCCTTGATTGGCAATGATGCCTCGCACCTGATTCAGGCCACGGCAATTATCACTTTCTTAGTTTCAAGCTATATCGTAGTGTTTAATTTCCCAAGCCCTATCGCGGTTAGCGACAAACTCCGTAGAGACTAATGGCTTACTTATAAAGCTGGGATGTATCGGTTAATCGGTTCCACCATCTGACTAATAGACGATCAGCGCTCTCTTCGGCGGCTAGGCCCATTCGTTGTGGGAATTTCTTTTTCTGAACATAATTAATCTCAAACAGCTTCGAACTGTCAGCCTGCTGAGTAAGATATTCGTCACTGGTCATTAGGTCATCGACCAAAGAATGCTCTAGTGCACGACTGCCAAACCAAATCTCACCTGTCGCCACCTTATCTATATCAACATTGGGGCGGCGCTCATTAATGTAAGACTTAAACAGCTGATGGGTATCCTGCAGGTCTTCAATGAATTTTTCACGACCCTGTTCTGTATTTTCGCCAAACATTGTAAGGGTGCGCTTGTGCTCACCAGCAGTTAATAATTCAAAATCAACATCATTCTTTTTAAGTAATCGATGGAAGTTAGGTAATTGAGCAACCACACCAATAGAGCCAATGATGGCGAATGGCGCTGCTAAAATTTTATCACCAACACAGGCCATCATATAACCCCCGCTTGCGGCTACCTTATCGACACAGATTGTAAGCGGGATACCTTTTTTACGTAACCTATCAAGTTGGCTGCTAGCAAGACCATAGCTGTGGACCATACCGCCGGAACTTTCCAACTTCACGACCACTTCATCAGTTGATTTAGCCTGGGTTAAAATCGCGGTAATTTCTTCACGGAGATTGGTTACAGCCGAAGCACTGATATTGCCATTAAATTTAACCACAAAAATGCGCTTACCAGCCTCTGCATCCACATCATCGTTAGAGCTAGATACCTTGATTTTTTTCTTTTGTTCTTTTTTAATTCGCTTAGCTTCAGCTTTTTTGGCTGCCTTATCTAAAAGGGCCTCATTCATTGCCTGACTGATTTCATCATATTGATCGTTTAGGGGGTTAATTTCTAATTGCCCCTTATCAGCGTTCTGGTTATTTTTTTGACTGGCAATAATTCCAACAATCAAGGCAAAGGCAATAACCAAGGTAATCGCTTTCGCGAGAAACAACCCATAATCTGCAATAAATTCCAAACCAATCTCCATTATTTTCGTATGTTAGGGTGTCTATTAAAAAAACTATAATTACCCTAGAGGTAGAAAGGTAATTATAGAGCAAAAAAATATTTCAACAACGATATTGGTCGATAATTGAATTGTTACAAATTAATTGGCGCGCCAGTGGCCATAAGGTTGCATTATAACTAGTCAAGAGCTATGGTTTGCGGCTTTACAGCAACTGGCTTTTATAAGTTCTAATTACAGCGTTCTTCGCTATAATTCTGTTTTTACCAATACCATTGGATAGCTAAAGGAAAATTAAATGTCATCAACATTAGCTCAAGCATTTCAAAAAAACTTTCTCGGTAACTCTCCTGATTGGTATAGAAATACCATTGTTATCTTTTTGATAGCAAATCCGATTCTTTTGATGTTTACAAATCCGTTTGTGGTTGGCTGGGTTCTTATTGCACAGTTTATTTTTACCCTAGCGATGGCACTCAAATGCTACCCACTTCAGCCTGGGGGTCTATTGGCACTTGAGGCAATTATTTTAGGGCTAGCAAGTCCAGAAAATGTCTATCATGAAACTGTTGCTAATTTTCAGGTTATCCTTTTACTTATGTTCATGGTCGCAGGCATTTATTTCATGCGCGACATGCTACTGTATACATTTACTAAAATCCTCCTCAATGTTCGCTCAAAAACCGTTTTATCTTTTCTTTTCTGCTTCTCTGGCGCTGTATTATCGGCTTTCCTCGATGCCTTAACGGTTACTGCTGTATTGATTACCGTTGCGGTTGGATTCTTTAGCGTTTACCACAGGGTGGCCTCAGGCAAGCAGTTTGATGATGCCCACCACAATCATTCTGATGACAATCTTGTTCAGACAGAGAATTCCGAAACCCTAGAGCAATTCCGTCAATTTCTGCGCAGCCTTATTATGCACGGCGCTGTGGGTACGGCTTTGGGTGGTGTGACCACTCTGGTAGGCGAACCACAGAATTTGTTAATTGCTGAAAAAGCCGGCTGGCAGTTTATAGAATTCTTTATGCGCATGGCACCTGTCACTATGCCTGTGTTTGTTTGCGGCTTAATCTGCTGTGTTATTCTCGAAAAAACCAAAATACTGGGCTATGGCGCACAGCTGCCCGAGTCAGTTAGACAGGTGTTAACAGCGTCTAGCCTTGAAGATGAAAAAAATCGTACGCAGGTACAGGTTGCTAAACTTATCTCGCAAGCAGTGATTGCATTAATCCTGGTATTTGCCTTGGCTTTTCACTGGGCGCCTGTAGGTCTTATTGGATTAATGATTATTGTACTTCTTACCGCATTTAATGGCGTTATCGAAGAGCACCAAATTGGTAAGGCTTTCGAAGAAGCCCTTCCCTTTACTGCACTGCTTGTAGTATTTTTTGCGGTAGTTGCGGTTATTCATGAACAGCACCTTTTCTCACCGGTAATTAATTGGGTGCTTGCTATGGACCTAGCCTCACAACCTGGCATCTTCTTTTTAGCCAATGGATTACTTTCAGCCATCAGTGACAACGTATTTGTAGCCACGGTATATATTAATGAAGTCAGAGCTGCTCTTGATTCTGGGATGATTGATCGCGATCACTTCGATAAATTGGTAATTGCAATTAATACGGGTACCAACTTACCCAGCGTTGCAACACCCAACGGTCAGGCTGCTTTCTTATTCCTTCTAACCTCTGCGCTAGCACCATTAATTAATCTTTCGTACATGCGCATGGTCATTATGGCTCTGCCATATACCATTGTATTAACCATTGTTGGCTACTTGGGTGTTATTAATTTAGCGTAAGTAAGTAACAACCTACCTTGAGGTTCTGTTTAAACTCAGGAGCCTCAGGGGGTTTTAGGGCTAGCTACCATCAAGGTTAAGAGACTGACAATTGCCTAAGAAAATTACATTCTTGGGCATTTTCGTCTAACTGTGTTGCAATTATGCCCTCCCAAGCTGTTTCACAGGCATTAAGTGAACTGGGTAGGCAAAATATTAGCGTGTTATTGGCTAATCCAGCGATACATCTGTATTGAATAGTTGTAGAGCCGATAGAATCGTATGAAATCTGTCTAAATAACTCACCAAAACCAGCAATCTTTTTATCCAGTAATGGCTCAATTGCTTCTGGGGTAATATCGCAGTGGCCAAAGCCAGTTCCGCCGGTGGTAATAATCACATTAATTTTACTATTAGCAATCCAGCGAGAAATTACGGCCCTCATCTGATAGACATCATCTTTTACGTGTTGGTGCTCCAATAGGCAATGTGCAGACCTGATTGAATTACGCAAGTACTTACCGGACTCATCATTGGCTAAACGCTTACTATTTGATAGGGTCAAGACTGCAACCT
>JABBBH010000040.1 GCA_018607525.1 SAR92 clade bacterium | reverse complement strand
TGAAACTTATTCTTATCAGCAAACGTTCGGACAGGGTTAGAACCCTCAGCTTAAATAGCTGGGCGAGGATTCTTCTGTCTACTGCTGTGCTGGGCATTCCTGTGGCCGCAGGCACGCTTTTAGGATTAAAAATGGCTGATGGCCGTTGGCAACAACTGTTTGAAGACCATATAGCGGAAATGCAGAACGAAATAAATGTCAGCCGGGAACAGTTACAGTCCGATCGACATCAGGTGACCAATAGTTTATCAATGATGACGGCTAAGCTAGCTCAGATGAGAGCCAGTGTTGTGCGGCTTGACGCCTTAGGCGAACAGCTCACTGAGATTTCAGGCATTGATGGCGATGAGTTCGACTTCTCAAGTACACCAGGGTTGGGTGGTCCGCTAGATCAAAGCCAGTCCTTTTCACGCGGTGCCTTAAGCAGACAAACCAATCTTAGCGCCCTAATGTCCAATATTGATCAATCATTGTCACAGCGTGAAATTCAATTAAAACTATTGCGTTCAACACTTTCCGACAAACATCTTATTAACGATCGTCGATTGGCAGGCAGACCCATTGCTAGAGGCTGGATGTCCTCTGCGTACGGTATGCGAACAGACCCATTTAATGGCGAACAGAGATGGCACGGTGGTGTTGATTTTGCCGGCAAGCGTGGCTCAGATATTATTTCAGTGGCTGCGGGCGTTATAACTTGGTCCGGAGAAAAAAGCGGCTATGGCAAGATGGTTGAAGTTAATCATAGCGATGGCTATGTCACTCGATATGCACACAACCAAGAAAATGTCGCTCAATTAGGTACCGTAGTCAAAAAAGGCGATGTGATTGCCAAAATGGGCAGTTCTGGTCGCTCTACGGGGCCCCATGTTCACTTCGAAGTCTTCAAAAATGGTCGGGTGGTTGATCCGGCTACCTATATTCGTCGCACCAGTCGATAATCCTCCCTTTCAGTAAGATTAAAACCGCATAAGACCGAGGTCTTATTGTATTTTGAATTGGGTAGGTGAAAATAAATGTTAAGCAAGTTAGTAAAAAGTCTATTTGGCAGTAGCAATGATCGCGAACTGCGAAAAATGCAAAAAACCGTTGATGGTATCAACCAATGTGAAGCTGATTTACAGGCACTCAGTGATCAGCAATTGCAAGACAAAACGGCTGAGTATAAATCTCGAGTTGATCTGGGTGAAAGCCTTGATGAAATATTGCCCGAAGCCTTTGCTACGGTAAGAGAGACCGCTAAACGTGTCTTAGACATGCGTCATTTTGACGTGCAGATGATTGGTGGCATTGTTTTGCATCAGGGCAAAATTACCGAAATGCGCACCGGTGAGGGTAAAACGCTAGTGGCTACATTAGCCGCCTATCTGAATGCCTTAGGCGGTGGTAGCGTTCATGTAATCACCGTCAATGATTATCTCGCCAAGCGTGATGCTGAGTGGATGGCGCCGCTATTTTCCGCCTTGGGTATGTCCGTAGGTATTATCCAATCCTATCAGGGTGCCGACACCCCTAGCTCATTTTTTATTGCCCAGTCTGAACAGGCTGAATCTCAAGCCTGCAGCCGTAGAGACGCCTATGCTGCTGATATAGTCTATGGTACTAACAACGAATTTGGTTTTGATTATCTAAGAGATAATATGGTGTTATCTCTGCAAGAGAAATCTCAGCGTGGCCTTTCATTTGCGATTATTGATGAAGTGGATTCCATTCTAATTGATGAGGCGCGTACACCATTAATTATCTCGGGTGCAGCACAGGATAGCTCTAAACTTTATCAATCAATGAACAGGTTGGTGCTAAACCTTAAGCCTCAGCCGGAAAGCGAAACTGAAATCGAAGGAGAAGAACAAGAGATTACTGGTGACTTTATACTGGATGAAAAGATCCGTGGTGTTGAACTCACTGAAGTTGGGCATCAAAAAATCGAAGAAATTCTGATTAAAGAAGGCCTGCTAACTGAAGATGAAAGCCTTTATCAGGCGACTAATCTGGGCCTATTGCACCATGTGCATTCAGCGCTTCGAGCCCAGCATCTTTTCCAAAATGACGTTGAATATATTATTCAAAATAATGAAGCCGTGCTAATTGATGAGCATACAGGTCGAACCATGCCCGGTAGACGACTATCCGAAGGCCTGCATCAAGCCATTGAGGCCAAAGAAGGGTTAAATATTCAGCAAGAAAGCCAGACTCTGGCATCCACGACCTTCCAGAATTATTTCAGACTATATTCGAAACTTTCGGGTATGACCGGTACGGCAGATACAGAGGCCTTTGAGTTTCAGCAGATTTATGGCTTACAGGTGATGGTGATTCCCACCAATGTGCCGGTTCGTCGAGTTGATCACAATGACTTAATTTTTCTTTCACAACAGGAAAAATTCGAAGCGGTTATTGAAGATATTAAAGAGCTAGTTGAAAAGGGCGCGCCTATCTTGGTGGGTACAGCATCGGTTGAATCTTCAGAGTTACTTTCGAACCTGTTAAACCAAGCCAAAATGGAACATAGCGTATTAAACGCCAAACAGCATGAGCGCGAGGCCAATATTATTGTTAATGCGGGCCGACCCGGTGCAGTGACCATTGCTACTAATATGGCGGGGCGTGGTACCGATATTGTGCTGGGGGGTAATCTTGAAGCGGAGTTAAAAGAACTTGCAGAGAAATCACCCACTGAAAAACAAATAGTAGCAGTCAAAGCAGACTGGAAAGAGCGTCAGAAAAAAGTACTTGAGGCAGGTGGACTTCATATTGTAGGTACCGAACGCCATGAATCGCGACGTATCGATAACCAGTTGCGTGGTCGTGCTGGACGGCAGGGTGATCCGGGCTGGTCAAGATTTTATCTGTCTTTAGAAGATCCTCTAATGCGACTATTTGCCTCTGACCGTGTAAAAAATATGATGCGTGCCATGGGTATGGAGCATGGCGAATCCATTGAGCATCGCATGGTAACTAACGCAATTATTAAAGCGCAGCGCAAAGTTGAGGGGCGAAACTTTGATATGCGTAAACATCTATTGGAATACGATGATGTAGCCAACGATCAGCGGCAGGTGGTTTATCAGCAGAGAAACGATTTACTATCGGACGATGATATTTCAGACGTGATTACCAATGTGCGTGATGATGTCGTTAACTCAACTATTAGCGCCTATGTTCCTCCCAGTAGTCTTGAAGAGCGATGGGATGTGCCTGGCTTAGAACAGGCTGTGAAAACTGAGTTTGCAACTCCACTGCCTATACAGCAATGGCTAGATGATGATCAGAGATTTGATGAAGAACAGCTGCGCGACAAGGTAGTCAAAGAAGTACAGGCAAATTATGAGTCTAGTTATGCTCATGTTGGCGTTGCGATGCGTGAAGTTGAACGTCAAGTTATGCTTCAACTTGTAGATAATCTTTGGAAAGATCATCTGAGTAATATGGATCAGCTGCGTCAAGGTATTGGGCTGAGAGCCTATGCACAAAAAAATCCAAAGCAAGAATATAAGCGTGAATCTTTCGAGCTATTTGAGCAGCTGCTTGAAAATATCAAGCATGGAACTATTCGCTATTTAAGCCATGTTCAGGTGTCTTCGCAAGATGATGTAGATCGCATGGAGCAACAGCGAAAAAATCAGGCACTCAATCACCAATATCAACATGCACAGTTAGACGAATTAAACGAATCAGAGGTTGAAACTGATCAGAATTCGTCAGATACAGCCAAACCCGTGCTAAGATCAGCACCAAAGGTCGGACGAAATAGTCCCTGTCCCTGTGGGTCAGGTAAAAAATACAAACAATGTTGCGGTAAAATTTAACAATGGCGACAGGTAAAAATACATTTCCAACCATGCATCCAGTTGCAGGATTTCAACTGGGAACTACCTCTGCTGGTATCAAAGTGGCCGGGCGTAAAGATGTCGTGGTTATGAAAATAGCTCAAGGTAGTACTGTGGCTGGTGTTTTTACACAGAATCGTTTCTGCGCCGCGCCGGTGCATATTGCTAAGCAACATATGCAGCAAACTACGCCTAGTTATTTTTTAATTAATACCGGAAACGCCAATGCGGGCACGGGTGAGCAGGGCATGGCCGATAGCCTAAGTTGTTGTCAGGCTGTTGCAGATGCGGCGAAGGTCGCACCTCAAGAGGTATTACCCTACTCAACCGGCGTTATTGGCGAACCATTACCCGTAGATCTAATTTGTCATTCAGTTCCCGCTGCTCTAGACCAACTATCAGAGAATGGTTGGGCGGATGCTGCAGAGGGTATCTTAACTACGGATACACGTCCAAAGGGTGCATCTATTCAATGTGATATTAAAGGCTCCCCTGTGACTATTACAGGTATCTGCAAAGGCTCGGGTATGATTAAACCCAATATGGCCACCATGCTTGGCTATGTGGCTACGGATGCGGTGATTGATGAAGAGCTATTACATGCCGCGCTTCAAAAAGCCAATGGTAAATCCTTTAATCGAATCACTGTGGATGGCGATACATCAACCAATGATGCCGTTATGTTGGTGGCTACGGGTTCCAGTGGTGTGCAAATTGATGAAGCAAACTTTGAGCTATTTTTAGAGCAACTCACGGCTATTTTCACTGAGCTTGCCCAATCGATTATTCGCGATGGTGAGGGTGCTAATAAATTTGTTACCGTCACAGTGGATAGCGCAGAAAATATTCAGGAAGCACTGGCTGTTGCCTATGCTGTGGCTGAATCGCCATTGGTTAAAACCGCACTTAGCGCATCAGACCCAAACTGGGGAAGAATTTTAGCCGCTGTTGGCCGTGCTGATGTCAGTGACTTAGACGTTTCAAAGATTCAGATCAGCCTCAATTCAGTGTTAATTGCTGAAAATGGCGGAAGGGCTTCAAGTTATACCGAAGCTCAGGGTCAACAAGCCATGCAAGCCGAAGATATCGAAATATTAATTCAGTTGAATCGTGGGCAGGTGTCTGAGACCTTATGGACAACCGATTTAAGCTATGAATATGTCCGAATTAATGCTGAATATAGAACCTAATAAACTGCCAAATATCCCTACTGATGCTGTTCATGTGGCAGTGGGGGTGATCTTCAATTCTAAACAGGATCAAATCCTCATTGCCAAACGCCCCAAATACCTCCATCAGGGTGGGCTATGGGAGTTTCCCGGTGGTAAGGTCAGTTCCGGTGAAGCCATAGAGCATGCCCTCGCGCGCGAGCTTTTTGAGGAGTTAGGTATTTCAGATATTCAGGCTGAGCCGTTGATGCATATTCTCTATGACTACACCGATAAAAAGGTTTACTTAGATATCTGGATAATTGATCAGTTTAGCGGACAGGCTCAGGGCAAAGAGGGCCAGCAATGTGAGTGGGTGAATTTACAAGATTTACTCAGCTCACAGAGTCAGTACCAATTCCCAGCCGCCAACCAGCCTATCTTAGAAAGACTAAAAACCCTATAGCGCTATTCTTCTTCCCCAAGTTTTGAGGGGTCTAAACAGGGTTCGCCGGCAATACTAAACCGCTCAGTCGCCCAGTCGCCAAAATCAATTTGCTTGCAACGCTCTGAGCAGAAAGGACGCTCAGGAAAGGCATCGCCCCATTGAATCGAAGTTTGGCAGGTTGGGCAGTTAACAGTGACAGGTTTACTCATGGGGTAATCTCTTAATGTTAGGTAGATTCAGCGAGGGATAAAAACTGTTGGTGTAATGTTAACACTCGTCCATCAATAGTCTTTAGGTCTTGGCTATTATCAAAAATATACGTCGCTTTATTGAGTTTGTCTTTGCGGCTCATTTGACTGTCAATAATCGCTTGAATTTGATCTGCACTATTCTCATCTCGTTGCATGGCCCTTTGAATTTGTAATTCAGGGGGTATATCCACCAGAAGGGCAGTATCGACCCTATTATGTTGCTCAGTTTCAAACAGTAGGGGCGACTCTAAAATAATATAGGGGCTTTCTGTGGGTTGACCTATTTGATCGTCAATCCATTGGCTAATTAAGGGGTGAAGTAATGCTTCAAGCCACTCTTTTTTGTCGACGTCATTAAACACAATATCCCTTAGCGCCGATCGGTTGAGTTTGCCATCAACAATCATCGGAGTATCAACCACCAGTGGTTGAAAATAGGCTTCTATTTTAGACAGCACCTCTGATCCAGGTTCTACTACTGCACGTGCCGCATAGTCAGCATCCACTACCTTAATGCCGAGTTTTTTAAAGCTGTTGGCAATGGTGCTCTTACCGCTGCCTATGCCGCCGGTTAATCCTACAAGGTATTTTGTATCTTTCATAAATAGAGCCAAAACCCAGATTAAAAGGCAAGATAACTAAAAAGAGTCACCAGTTGATCGCTCCACTCCATGGAAACCCAACCCGCTATACAAAGGAAAGGACCAAAAGCAAAAGGATTGCGTTTATCATGACCATAAAAGGCGATAGCTAAAAGTCCTAAAACAGCCCCAGCAAAGGAGGAGATCAGAATAACTGTAGGAATCATTTGCCAGCCAAGCCATGCACCTATAGCCGCATTTAATTTAAAGTCACCGTAGCCCATGCCCTCTTTTCCAGTAATCAGCTTAAACAGATACATCATTGACCAGAGTGAAAGATAACCCAGCGCCGCCCCCAAAATACTTTCTTCTGGGGTTGCCCAATAACCAAAAAATAAACTCACACCTAAGCCAATCCAGATTAATGGTAGAGTAATTTGGTCGGGTAGTATTTGCTCGCGCATATCAATGGTGGCGAGAACAATCAAACAATAGCTAAATAACAGGCTGAGTAGGGTTTTTTCGCTAATACCATGGACCGTGAAAAAATAGGCAGTCACAAAGGCAGTTAGTAATTCAATAATGGGGTATTGAATTGAGATCAGGCTGCCGCAATGCCCACAACGGCCGCGCAAAAAACAATAACTCAGTAGAGGGATATTATGTAGGACTTTAATGGGAGTTCCGCAGTCTGGGCACTGTGATCTAGGGCTAACAATATTAATGGATTTTTCTTCATTGGACTCAATCCCTAAAAAAAGCTTGGCTTCATGGGTCCATTCAGCTTTTAGCATGATGGGTAGGCGGATAATCACTACATTAAGAAAGCTACCAATAATGGCACCAAAAACAATGCCCAGTAGGGCTAATGCTGTCGCTGAAAGACCTAGATCAAATACCATACTGATGGTTTTCCTTTACCGAGGTGAATGTTGTTTTCAACTCATCATAAATTAATTCAAAAAATTTGGCCAAGTTGGAATACCGGTAAGTACATCGCCACCAAGAGACCGCCAACCAGTATACCCAAGATAAGCATCATAACAGGCTCAATCAATGGAATTATAGTATCTAATGCCAGTTCCACTTCTTGCTCGAATATTTGCCCAGCCTTTTCAAGAATAGACACAAGGGATCCAGATTCTTCGCCCACATTCACCATCTGCTTTAGGGTAATTGGAAAAATAGCCTGTTTACCCAGCGCTCTTTGTAAGGATAGCCCAGATGTTACATCCTCTATGATATGTAAAATCGCGGTTTGATAGCAGCGGTTATTGACTGATGATGCTGAGGATTTAAGCGCGGTGACCATAGGCAAGCCGGCACTAATGGTAATAGCCAGTGTGCTAATAAAGCGGCCAAGGATTATTTTTCGTAACAAGGACCCAATCAATGGCAGTCGGATTAAAAGGCTATCGATAAAAAATACCGCCTGTTGCGACCGTCTTAACATTAATTTACCGATAACGATTAAAGCAAGTAGGCTCGCCAGTATAAGGGGTGAAGCCTGAATAAAATTTTCAGATAAGTCGATTACAAATTGCGTGATATAAGGGAGTTCGCCACTCAATTTAGAGTAGGTTTTAGCAAAATTTGGGATCACCTGAGTCAGCATGATGGCTGAAACCGCTAATGCCACAATTAGTACAATGAAAGGATAGGTCAGGGCTTTTCTAATCCGCTTTTTGATCGATTGATCTTGCTGTTGGTATTTGGCCAATCGCCCTAAAATTTGAATTAATGTACCTGAAGTTTCGCCAGCCTCCACCATATTACAAAATATAGCATTAAACAGGCGCGGGTGATTTTGCAGTGCTTTAGCGAGGCTATCACCTAAATAAATATCATTGTTAATATCCAGAATAACCTGTCTAAAGGCGGGTTTTTTAATGCTGTGGGCGAGTATGGTAAAGCATCTTCTGATAGGGACTCCGGCTTTCAACAGCAGAGCAAGTTGTTGAGTAAATAATGTAATCTCATTAGCTTTGATGGTTTGATTGCCCCAAAAAGGCAGATTCCAAGATTTTTTAAGTGACTGTAATTTGATGCCTTTTCTTCTTAGCTGATGACGTGCCCATTGAATATTGGTGGCTTTTATTTTCCCCTGAATAAATTTTCCTGAACTACTTTTCCCCATATAGGTATAAAGTCGTTTATTTGAGCTGCCCATTATGCATTATCCTTATGCTCAGTCTCCGTCCTAACCCTGTTTGAATAATTATTTCTAGCGAATTAACTGCAGTTTATGGCGATAAAAAAAGTATTTCAGTGAACTAGATCACAAAACAGCAATAATAAAACCATGGCCTTAAAAATTTGATCTAGACTTGAATAAGTCACCTTAATTTATGTATTAACTATAGGTGAAAGAATAAACGGGGTGTAAAAATGGAGAAGATTTTTGGAAAGGGATTTTCATTGGTGGAGCTAATGGTGGTGATTGGCATTATTAGCCTATTGGCCTTAGTGGCATTGCCAAGTTATAGAAATTTCATATTACGGGCAGAATTTATCGAAACTAAGATGGCAGTGGGGGCGGTTAAAGTGAGTTTTGAAGTCTGTTCGCAAATGATGGGCTTATCAAAAGTAAAGGTATGCAGTCATAATAGTAATGGCATCCCCAATAAAAAAAATGCAGCAGAGGGTGTAGTGGGAGTAGAGATTTTGGGTGGAATTTTTGAGGCTGAATCGACAACAGTCGATAGTAGTGAGGTCAAAATCGTTGCCACAGCGCCAACAGATTCAAAAAACTCCGGTTCAACCTATACCTTGACTGGAAAAATTAATGCGGGTGGTAAGGTGGTTTGGGATAAGGGCAGTTGTTCCAAATCAGAGCTCTGTTAATAACCTAGCTAGCTAACAAACTAGCTAAATAGATAGGCGCATGGATAAATCAATTGCCTGAACATGCTTTGTTAGGCTTCCAGATGAAATAAAATCAATGGGAGTATCTAAATATTGCGCCAATGAATGATCGGTAATATTGCCTGAAACTTCTATTTTAGTAGTACCTAAGTCAATCTGCTTAATCGCTAGAATCTGTTCACGACTTAAGTTATCAAGCATTACGCGGTCAGCGCCTGCTGTGACTGCCTGCTTTAATTCATCAAGGGATTCAACTTCAACTTCAATTTCTTTGTCAGGTGAGATCTGTTGGGCCTTATTGACAGCCTGGGCGATGCCGCCGCAGGCAATAATATGATTTTCTTTAATTAAAAAAGCATCATATAGCCCAATCCGATGGTTCATGCAGCCGCCAACAGAAATAGCGTATTTTTGTGCCAAACGAAGACCGGGAATGGTTTTTCGCGTATCCAAAATACGTATCTGAGAATTTGTTGCTAGCTGTGCATACTGCCTTGCCGTAGTTGCAGTGCCTGAGAGTGTTTGTAGAAAATTAAGTGCACAACGCTCACCGCTCAATAAAATTCGAGCATTACCAGAAACGGTAAAAATGGGTTGATCCTCTGTGACCCAGTCACCTTCAGACACATGCCACTCAATAGCAACACTATTATCCAATTGTTTAAATACTTCGTCTACCCAGGCGCGACCACAGATAACCGCCTTCTCTCTTGAAATAACTGTTCCTTTAGCGATTTTTTGAGCATCAATTAACTCGGCACTGATATCGCCTGAGCCAATATCCTCATGTAATGCACGGGCTACAGATTCAGGAATATCATTGGCAGTATTTTGCGGTATTTGGTTCATTTAAAAAAATAAGCCTGTTAGACGATTAGGTTGAAAGGGTGAGTATAACATTTTGCTTTTCGCAATCATCTCGTAATCAGAAGATTAAATAGATATTATAAACATCTCGCTAATGCCCATAGAGGCGTTCTAGATAAAGGATAGATAATGCAAATAGATCAGGGTTGGTTAGATCAGGTGAATCAGGTGATCTCACCTAATTATGATATAAGACCTGATATAAACGATATTAGTCTATTGGTTATTCACAATATTAGTCTGCCGCCAGAGCAATTTGGCGGCCCCTATATTGCGCAGTTATTTTCAAACTGTTTAGATCCTAATGAGCATGCTTATTTTCAGGACATATATCAGTTAAAGGTTTCCTCACATTTACTCATAGATCGTGAGGGTCAAATAACTCAGTTTGTTCCTTTTGATAAAAGAGCTTGGCATGCGGGCGTATCGCAATTCAAAGGCCGCAAAGACTGCAATGACTTTTCCATAGGAATTGAACTTGAGGGTGCGGACCATATTCCTTTTACGCAAAAACAATATGAGATTTTAGCCGCTGTGACCCGAATCATTACAACCGCCTATCCATTGATCGACGTAGATAGAATTGTTGGCCATAGTGATATAGCGCCAGGTCGAAAAACTGATCCTGGCCCGGCCTTTGATTGGCAGAGATACAGGCAGTTATTAGAAGGTTAATCAGTGGACTTGCTAGTCATTCTGCGATTAATCCACAGAATAAGTAATAATACGGGTAGACCAATCACTGCAGTGATTAAAAAGAATGCCTCATAGCCGATACCCTCAACAATAGACCCAGAATAGCCGCCAAGAATCTTGGGGAAAAGCGTCATTATTGAGCTAAAAATAGCATATTGCATCGCGGTAAATGAAATATTAGTTAGGCTAGATAAAAAGGCTACAAAGGCCGCACTAGCAATACCTGCAGAAAGATTATCCGCCGCAATGACCCAATACAGTAAGTTGATATCCTGTCCAGCCTTAGCTAGAGCGATAAACAATAAATTGGTCAAAGCGGATAGCACTGCACCAACAAACAGCGTGCGAATAATCCCATAGCGAAGGGACAAAATACCGCCTAAAAAGCCTCCCATTATGGTCATACCCAGTCCAAAGGTTTTAACTACGCCGGCGATGGTGGTTTTGCTAAACCCCAGATCTTGATAGAAAACATTAGAGATAACACCAAGCACAATATCGGATACGCGATAGAGGCCAATCAATGCCAAGAGTGCCCAGGCTAAGGCTAGGCCGTAGCGATCAAAAAAATCTCGAATAGGCTCAATGTAGGCTTTGTGGATTTGATTTTTCTCTACGACACCTGTTTTGATCAGTAAATTAGCAATTAAAAATGCCACATAGGCGGCCAACCCAAGGCGAATTATTTCGACTAGAGTGGATGCCAGAATTTGATTTAATAAAATCTCAGCTAAATAAGCTTTTGCCACCTGAGTGATTTCAGAGCTTGCTACATAGCAGGCAATAAAGCCCAATACAGCAGTGATAAATAAAACAAAGAACCGCAAACTATGGCTGGTATCTGGCATGGAGCCACCCCTTGATTCAATGTCGGGCTCAGAGATACACAGAGTGGTGATAACCCCCACCAACATTGCAGCGGCCATTAAGAGGTAGGTCGATTGCCATGCTACATAGCTGTATTGCTCGCTGGTAGATCCAAACAAGCTAGCCAAATAAAGTGCTCCTGCACCCGCTACTAGCATGCCAATTCTGTAACCTGCGATGTAGCCTGAGGACATTAGCGCCTGAAATTTTTCATCGGCTGATTCAATACGAAAGGCATCAATAACAATATCCTGAGTCGCGGCTGAAAACCCAAGAAGCACAGCAGCCATCGCCATTGCGGTTAATTGGTCGGTTGCCGGATCAATCAAGGCCATCAATATAATTGCTAGCATTATTAGTAGCTGTGAAAGTAATAGCCAGCCACGCCGCTGGCCCAATAAACGGGTTAACCCAGGTATACTCAGGTGATTGACTAAGGGGGCCCAAACAAATTTAAACGAATAGCCCAATGCCGCCCAGCTAAAGTAGGTCACTGCCGAGCGACTTACACCGGCCTCGCGCAACCACAGACTAAGCGATGAGAAAATAAGTAACAGTGGGATGCCGGCAGAAATGCCCAGAAATAACATGGCAATCACCCGGGGGTGACTGACTGCAACTAAGCTGGCTTTCCAGCTAGTTTGACTGTTATTTAGGTTATTATTCAGGCTCATCTAATCGACTCGTTGAATGCAGTGATAACTTTACACTAGCTAAAAAAAGATAACATTGAAAAACCTAAAACTACCCCAATATAGTTAATAGGTTAAAAATTGGTGAATAAAATGCGTTTTGCTCTATTGTTATTTATTGTGATGCCTATTCTAGAAATGTGGCTTCTTATTACTGTGGGTGGCCATATCGGTGCACTCAATACCATCTTTTTAGTAATGCTGACTGCCCTATTAGGTATTGGCCTTCTAAAAAGGCAAGGATTTGCAACCCTGTGGCGTGGGCAGGAAAAACTGCAGCAGGGACAGGTGCCTGCTCAGGAAATGATAGAAGGCATTGTGCTGGCGGTCTCGGGCGCGCTTTTATTGACACCAGGTTTTGTCACTGATGTTATTGGCTTCTTGGGGCTTTTCCCCATTACGCGAATTCTAGCGGTTAAAGCGATGCTCAGTAAGTTCACACTGGTTAATGCTTCAGCGGCAAATTTCTCGCAATCCTTCCAATCTGAAACCGATAATGCCGGCGATACTATTGATGGTGAAGCTTGGGAATCTAAAGAAAGTTTAAAAAAACCTAAATAAATTAAAGTTTTTTTATTTTAACCCTTGAAAAAACTGAGTAGTGACACCATATATTCAACAGGCGCGGATATTGATAGGCCGCAACCCCATGCTAAAAAACTGTAGATAGATAATTGGAGATTAAAAGTATGAAAATTCGCCCATTACATGATCGAGTGATCGTGCGTCGCGAGGAAGAGGAGCAAAAAACAGCCGGTGGAATTCTTTTGCCTGGCTCAGCTCAAGAAAAGCCAAACCGTGGAGAAGTGGTTGCTGTAGGTAGCGGCCGTGTCTTGGATAATGGTGATGTTCGTGCGGTGGATGTGAACGTTGGCGATGTTGTTGTGTTCGGCCAGTATGCCGGCAATGACAAAATTGATGTCGATGGTGAGGAATTAATTATCCTCAGCGAGAGTGATATTAAAGCCGTAGTTGAAGGCTAATTATTTGAATTTTTGTATTAGATTTTTTGTAAAGGATAAAAATCATGGCAGCTAAAGATGTAAAGTTCGGCGACAACGCTCGTCAAGGAATGCTAGAGGGTGTAAACATTCTAGCCAATGCAGTTAAGGTAACCTTGGGACCCAAGGGTCGCAATGTGGTTTTGGATAAGTCCTTTGGCGCACCTATAGTCACTAAAGATGGTGTCTCGGTCGCTAAAGAAATCGAACTTAAAGATAAGTTCGAGAACATGGGCGCACAGATGGTTAAAGAAGTTGCATCAAAAGCATCAGATGATGCGGGTGATGGAACAACAACAGCTACAGTACTGGCGCAAACTATTGTTAATGAAGGGCTCAAGTCAGTTGCTGCTGGTATGAATCCAATGGATCTGAAGCGCGGTATCGACAAAGCGGTTATTGCTGCAGTTGCTGAAATTGCCAAGTTGGCGAAACCCTGCTCAGATAACAAAGAAATTGCTCAGGTGGGTACTATATCTGCTAACAGCGATGACAGTATTGGTGCAATTATCGCCGAAGCTATGGCTAAGGTGGGTAAAGAAGGTGTTATCACTGTTGAAGAGGGCTCAGGCCTTGAAAATGAGCTAGATATCGTGGAAGGCATGCAGTTCGATCGCGGTTATCTTTCGCCTTACTTCATCAATAACCAAGAAAGCATGAGCGTTGACCAAGAAAGTCCGTTAATTCTTCTCGCTGACAAAAAGATTTCTAATATCCGTGAATTACTGCCGCTTCTAGAAGAAGTCGCTAAAGCGGGCAAGCCTCTACTTATTATTGCTGAAGATGTTGAGGGTGAAGCCTTAGCAACATTAGTGGTTAATAATCTTCGCGGAATCGTTAAGGTTTCTGCCTGTAAGGCGCCGGGTTTTGGTGATCGTCGTAAAGCAATGCTTGAAGATATCGCAATTCTTACTGGCGGTACGGTTATTTCTGAAGAAGTTGGCCTAGACCTAGAAGCTGCAACCCTTGAGCATTTAGGAACAGCTAAGCGTGTTAGCATGACTAAAGAAGCCACTACACTGGTTGATGGTGCAGGTCAGGTTGCTGCTATTGAAGGCCGAGTTAAGCAAATTCGTGCTCAAATTGAAGAAACTAGCTCAGATTACGATCGTGAGAAGCTTCAGGAGCGTGTTGCTAAGCTAGCTGGCGGTGTTGCCGTAATTAAAGTGGGTGCAACCACCGAAATTGAAATGAAAGAGAAAAAAGCACGCGTTGAAGATGCACTTCATGCAACCCGAGCGGCGGTTGAAGAAGGTGTAGTTCCTGGCGGTGGTGTGGCTCTTGTTCGCGCATGTGCCGCAATTGAATCTCTAACAGGCATCAATGATGATCAAACTGTAGGTGTTGGTATTGCCCGTCGCGCAATGGAAGCGCCACTGCGTCAGATCGTTGAAAACGCTGGCGAAGAGGGTTCTGTTGTTGTTGATAAAGTGAGAAGCGGTAAGGGTAACTTCGGTTACAACGCTGGTGCTGGTGAATATGGCGATATGATTGAGATGGGTATTCTTGATCCTGCCAAGGTAACTAGAACAGCGCTTCAGGCTGCAGCTTCTATTGCCGGCCTAATGATCACCACAGAAGCTATGGTCACTGACTCTGCTGATGAAGGCGCTGCTCCAGCTGCTCCAGATATGGGCGGTATGGGTGGCATGGGTGGTATGGGCGGTATGATGTAAAAATTGCTCAAGCTTACCTAAGTTTGTTAAAAAACCCTGTATCTTGATGCGGGGTTTTTTGTTTTTTGTATAATTAACCCATAAAAGTTAGTTTTTATTGGCTGAGCTATTGATCTTTGCTAGCCTATAAAGAACAATTGCTAAGTTAGCATTTAATGCCCTCTTAGGGGCAAAACATCAAAGGGGAACAGGTATGACAATGGAATTTATTAATTTTCTTGCGCGTTGGAGCCATGGGCTATTCGGTATTACTTGGATAGGCATGCTCTATTATTTTAATTTTATTCAGGGTGCTTACTTTAAAGAAGCCACGCCTGAAGGATTAGCTGATGCCAAGGCAAAGCTAGCACCAAGAGCTTTATGGTGGTTCCGCTGGGGTGCAATGTTCACCTTTATTACCGGTATCATTTTGTTTTCCGGTGTTTATCACAATGCGCAAATGAACAACTACATTATTATCGGTGTGGTAATGGGCACGCTAATGGCTGCCAATGTATGGATGGTGATTTGGCCGGCTCAGAAGATTGCTCTTGGCCTAGTTGAAGGTGGTGATAAAGCCGCTGCAGCAGGTAAAGCACTGCTTGCCTCGCGAACTAATACATTCTTCTCAGCGCCAATGTTATGGGCAATGTTTGCTGGTCCACATTATGCGGGTTACGGCTATGGTACTGCCGTTGGTGGCAATGGCTTGATAGTCGCTTTGGTCATTATTGCTGCGATTGAGCTTAATGGTTTGAAAGGTCAGCAGGGTCCTCTTACTACGGTTCGTGGTGTGATTGTATCTAGTTTGGTTTTGACAGCGGTTTTAGCAACCGTTATTAACGTACTCTAAGCGCGTCCGTTAGTAAAAAAACCGGCGTTTTTAGCGCCGGTTTTTTTATGTGTAAAATTAAACTCACTGGTCTGGTTATGCTTATGGATCAGAGTATAATCAAGGCAAACAAACCCGATGTTTAGGTGTGATTTCAAGAATGGATAAACAGCAGAAAAGCCCTATAGTTGCCGAACGCGATGGCCCAATTAGTAAAGCCTCTGCAGGGACAAAAAAAGAGCCCTATAAGGCGAAAAAGCCTATTTCTGAGGATCAAGGTTTATCTTCGGCATGGAAAGCGGTTGCACTAATATCCCTGTTAGGTTTGCTAGCGGTTTCATGGATTGGCTGGCAGCAGTATCAGGCATTCACTCAGTTACATGAACGATTTGAGATCTTGGATTCTAGACTGAACAATACCGATGAGTCGGTTAATCAGTCGGGTGCTGCTATGCAGATTAATATCAGCAAGCAGAGCGATCAGTTAAAAAAACACTGGAGTGAAATTAGAAAGCTCTGGGGTATTGCCAACGACAAGAACAAAGGGAAAATTGCCAGCAATGCAAAGGATATTGCTTTTTTAGCCGCAAAGCGCAAAGAAATTAATGAGACCCTGAATTCTTTAAAGCTTCAGTTGGATAAGGATCGTGCTTCAGCGGAGGCTGTGGGAGAGAATTTCTTCGGTTTATCGGCTGATATGGATAGGTTGAATGATTCCTTGGGCGAGTATGTTAAAGCGTTTGAAAAGGTCGAGTCATCCATCGGTCAGCAAAATTTAAAGATACAGAATAATCTTGAAGCCATGGCGTCAGTGGATGCCTTTCGGCGTCAGGTCAATCAGAAAATTCTTAAGCTAGAGCAAGCAGTTGCCAAGCAACAGAAAGAAGAAGCTGTTCAGACTCAGACTTTAGGTGAGCCAGCGCCACAGTAATTTATTAGGGTTAAATTAGGTTAAAAATTTATGACTGTTATTCGTCAACAAGATGTGACTCAAAGTATTGCCGATGCGTTGCAGTACATTTCTTACTACCATCCCGTGGATTTCATTCAGGCCGTTAAAAGTGCCTATGATAGGGAAGAGTCAAAATCTGCAAAGGATGCTATGGCGCAGATCCTGATTAATTCAAGGCTTTGCGCCACAGGAAAGCGTCCGATCTGTCAGGACACTGGCATAGTGACCATCTTTGTTAAAGTGGGTATGCAGGTCCAGTGGGATGCTCAAGATAGTTTGACAGACATGATTAATGAAGGCGTCAGGCAAGCCTACCTGCACCCAGATAATATTCTTCGCGCCTCTATACTCTCTGATCCTGATGGTGAGAGAAAAAATACCGGTGATAATACCCCAGCAGTTATTCATTATGAGATTGTCCCTGGAGATAAAGTTGAAATTGATGTGGCGGCAAAAGGCGGCGGCTCTGAGGCTAAATCAAAATTTGCCATGCTAAATCCATCAGATTCTGTAGTGGAATGGGTTTTAAAAATGGTGCCTACCATGGGTGCAGGCTGGTGTCCTCCGGGGGTCTTGGGTATAGGTCTTGGCGGAACCGCAGAAAAAGCTATGCTAATGGCTAAAGAGTCGCTGTTAGATCATATTGATATTCAGCAACTGCAGGAGAAAGGTGCTGAAAATCGCAATGAAGAGTTGCGCTTGGAGCTGTTTGAAAAAGTGAACGCCTTGGGTATTGGTGCGCAAGGTTTGGGTGGTTTAACCACTGTATTGGATGTCAAAATAAAAGACTATCCCTCTCATGCTGCCAATAAAGCTATCGCAATTATTCCAAACTGTGCGGCTACAAGACATTTACATTTTGTACTCGATGGTTCAGGCCCTGCGTCATTTGACCCGCCTAATTTAGATGATTGGCCAGAAATCACATGGGAAGCAGATGACAGCGTAAGGCGTGTCAATTTGGATACTGTATCCCAGTCAGATATCGAGCAGTGGCAGCCCGGAGATACCTTACTATTGTCGGGTAAAATGCTCACAGGGCGAGATGCGGCACATAAAAAGATGACCGATATGCTGGCCAATGATGAGCAGTTACCTGTGGATTTAACAGGGCGCTTTATCTATTACGTAGGTCCAGTAGATCCAGTAAGAGACGAGGTAGTCGGGCCTGCAGGACCCACTACAGCAACCCGAATGGATAAATTTACTCGTACAATGTTAGAGCAGACGGGTCTTATGGGTATGATTGGTAAGGCCGAGCGTGGGCAGCAGGGTATTGATGCTATTCGAGATAATAAGTCGGTATATCTGATTGCGGTGGGCGGTGCGGCCTATTTAGTTTCCAAGGCAATCACCAATGCTGAGGTAGTGGCCTTCCCCGAGTTGGGTATGGAGGCTATCTATGAATTTGAAGTGGTGGATATGCCCGTCACAGTCGCTGTGGACACAGAAGGGCAATCGGTACATAAAAGTGGACCTGCCCTGTGGCGTGAAAAAATACAAGAAATGCCAATTACTATAAAAAAATAAGTCTAGGTGGAATGCGAGCTAGCTAAATAAAAATACAGGAATACTTATGAAGTTTTTTAATTCGGTTTTAGTATTATTTTTTCTATTTGTAACAGCGCCCATTACGAGCGCAAATCAATGGTACATTGGAGCCACTCAAGCCATATATGATTTGGGCGAAGACAGTGAATGGAATGGAAATATTGAAGTAGGTCAGTTGGGTTTGCAGTTAGGTAACAACCTTAATGATAGGTTTTCTATTGAAGCGGGTTATGGGGTTAATTTTAATCGTGAAGATATAAGAATGGCTTCATTATCTGGTTTGTTTTGGCTAGGTGATAGTACAGATAAATACAGAACTTATGTGCTTTTGGGTGGTAATAGCTATAGCTTCAATAACAAGGATCTAACTGATAAGGAACAGTCTACCCAGTTTGTTGTGGGAGGAGGCTTTGCTACTGATTTACTGGGTGGACTTGAGTTGCGTGCTGATCTAAGAGCAATGACAAAAGAGGATGATAATAACGGAGATTTTGGAATCCAGTTGTCACTTAATCATAGATTTCAATCATCCATGAATGATTCAGTTTATGTCACCAAGCCTGCTGAAATTAGAAAAAAAATAGCAGGATCAAAGCCTGTTGCTATAAGTCTGAATGTTCAGTTTGGGTTTAATAGCAGTGAGGTATTAGCTCTCTACAGTGATCAGCTTGAAGTGATCGCCAAGGGCATGAGCCAGCAGGAGGATATTCAGCTGGTTTTAAAAGGTTATTCCGACAGTATTGGAACAGTTGGCTATAATCATGCGCTTTCAAAGGCAAGAGCTGAGACGGTTAGGCTTATGCTAGCCGATGATTACGGAATTTCATTAGAGCGAATCTCGGTTGTTAGCTATGGCGAAAAAGACCCTGTAGCAAGCAATATGTATAACAAAGGGCGAGCGTTGAATCGTCGTGTGATTGGCGAGTTAAACTTTACAGAAGTGGACAATAAATAATTGAGAATTTAGTTTATATGCGACGGCGCCATTGGCGCCGTTTTTGTATCTGGCCAAAATCAACTACACTCATAGATAGATTGTTACTTCCTGTGGAAAATTAGTTTATGAAAGACAGCTTCTATTGGCATGATTACGAAACCTTTGGTGCGCAGCCTTCAGTTGATAGGCCTAGTCAGTTTGCTGGGTTAAGAACTGATTTTGAGTTAAATATCATAGGCGAGCCCTTGGTGATTTATTGCAAGCCGCAAATGGATATTTTACCCAATCCACAGGCCTGCCTAATTACCGGTATTACGCCTCAGCATGCCCTAGAAAACGGTCTGGATGAGCCTAAGTTTATCGCTCAAATCCATCAGCAACTGGCTGTGCCAAGGACCTGCGGTGTGGGTTATAACAGTATTCGTTTTGATGATGAGGTCACCCGTTATAGCCTCTACAGAAATTTTTATGATCCCTATCAGCGTGAATGGCAAAATGGAAATTCACGCTGGGATCTAATTGATCTTATGCGTGCTACCCGTGCGCTTCGCCCCGAGGGTATTGAATGGCCTGATCACCAAGAGGGTTCTCCAAGTTTTAAGCTAGAGGACCTTACACAGGCAAATGGTATCGGTCATGAGGATGCCCATGATGCTTTATCCGATGTGACGGCCACTATTGCTGTCGCAAAATTAGTCAAAAATACGCAACCCAAACTTTTTGATTATTTTTTGCAGGGGCGGGGTAAAATTGCCGCCGCTAAATTGGTGGATCTGAATACCCAGAAACCCTTTTTCCATTGTTCTGGTATGCTGCCAAAAGAGCGTCTTTACAGCGCTCTTATGATGCCTCTTGCGGCTCATCCCGAAAATAAAAATTCAGTGATCTGTATTGATTTAATGGCAGATCCAGAAAAACTCATAAACCTTGATCAGGAAGAAATTAAACGCCTAGTATTTAGTTCAGCCCAAGAATTGTCAGATAATGAAGAGCGCATTCCCTTAAAGGAAGTTCATCTTAATAAGGCGCCAATACTGGCCACCCCTAAAGTAGTTGATGCCAATGTTGCCAAGCGTTTATCTATTGATATTTCGCGCTGTGAACAAAACTGGCAGCGCTTGAAGCAGGTTGATTTACAGCAAAAACTAAAGGCTGTGTATGCTAAGCGAGATTACCCGGTCGCGCCTGAAGCTGAGCAGCAACTCTATGCAGGTTTTTTAGCCAATCAGGATAAGGCTATTCTTGAGCATGTAAGGGGTGCAACCATTAATGATTTTAAACAGCAAAATTTCTATTTTTCTGATGATCGTTACAATCGTTTGTTATTCAATTATAAGGCGCGCTATTTCGCTGACAGCCTAACCGATAATGAGAAAAGTCAGTGGGCAGACAGTTGCCGTTGGCGGCTGACAGACAGTGGTTCTGGTTATATCACTTTAGAGCAGCAAAAAAATGAAATTGCTGATTTACTATCACAGGCTAATTTGAGTTCAGAAAAAAAGGGAATTTTAGTGGCCTTACAGAGTTGGAGTGGTCAGGTGGCTAATCAATTTGCCATTAATAGCGAGTCGTTCTAGTCAAAAATATGACTTATTCGCTGCTCTTACCTGTACAAATGATATTGCCACTAGAGTCGTGTCGTTAAAAAGGCTAAAATTCACCCAATGGCATTTATAGATCGAGGCAATGGTTTGAATTTTCAAGGCGCTCACATACTCTCAATTAATCAATTTGAGAAACAAGATGTCACCCGCGTATTTGATGTTGCGGACCAGATGCAACCCTATGCACTTCGAAAAAAAGTCACTCGAGTTTTAGAGGGTGCGATTCTTGGTAATATGTTCTTCGAAGCAAGTACCCGAACCCGCGTAAGTTTTGGGTCTGCCTTTAATCTACTAGGCGGAGAGGTAAGGGAAACTGCTGGGTTTGAAAGTTCAGCTCTGGTAAAAGGAGAGTCTCTCCAAGATACCGCACGCGTGCTGTCTGGTTTTAGTGATGTTATCTGTATGCGTCACCCCGATGAGGGTTCGGTAGCTGAATTTGCTACCGCCAGTCGAGTGCCGGTAATGAATGGTGGTGATGGTGCTAATGAACATCCCACCCAAGCATTACTCGACCTGTATACGATTCGTAAAGAACTCGCAGCTACAGGACGCGACATTGACGGCCTAACCATTGCAATGGTTGGCGATTTACGTCACGGGCGAACAGTGCATTCTCTGTGTAAGTTATTATGTCTTTATGACAATGTGAAGGTTGTACTGGTATCCCCCAAAGAATTGTTATTACCAGCAGAGTTAATCGAAGCGATGCGCTCTTCAGGGATTGCTGTGCAAACCTCAGAAGATTTGGCCCCCAGTATTGCCGATGTCGATATTGTCTACTCAACCAGAATTCAAGAAGAACGCTTTGGTAGTAAGCAAGAGGCTGATCTTTATCGTGGACGATTTAGATTAAATCAAGCCATCTACACCGAGTTTTGCCAACCCAACACGGTGATTATGCATCCACTTCCTCGAGATTCGAGAGCGGATGCAAATGAATTAGATAATGATCTGAATAACAACCCTAATTTGGCCATATTTAGACAAACAGACAATGGCGTTTTGGTGCGCATGGCACTGTTTGCACTGGTTCTTGGTGTGGTCGATACTGTTGATAAGTACTCCCATGACATTCGTTGGTTTAATGCCCGCGCGTAATTCAAAAGTTTTAATAATAATGGGGCATCTTTATGCTGCCCTACAATAAGTCAGTGTTAAATCTTAGGCAATGCAATGAATCAGTTTGATGATATCCGTCCCTACAGGGATTCAGAAGTTCCAGATGTACTTGCGCGATTAATCGCTGATTCTGAATTTATAGACCTACTCTTATCTCGCCGCGCTCCTCTTCTCATGCGATTTATGCCCTGGATAATGAAACCTATTGCTCGACCCATGCTAAGACGGCATTTGCGACATTTAACCCGTGATGTGGAAACCGTAGTTGATTTCCAAGATCATGTTAAAGTGGGCCTGCAAAATGTATTAGATAAGACCACAGATGGTTATAGCTTTGGTGGTTTAGATCAGCTTGATCCAGACAAATCCTATCTGTTTATTAGTAATCATCGCGATATTGCACTGGATCCGGCTATGGTTAATTTAGCCCTTCATACAGTGGATCAAGAGACCGTAAGAATTGCCATTGGTGATAACTTATTGAGTAAGCCTTTTGCCAGCGACCTTATGCGAGTTAACCGCAGCTTTATCGTTAAGCGATCGGTTGAGGGGCGAAGAGATAAGCTCGAGGCGCTTAAAAAGCTATCTGCGTATATTCGCTTTAGTGTTGCCGAAGATAATGCTTCTTGTTGGATTGCACAGGCGGAAGGGCGTGCCAAAGACGGTTTTGATCGCACTGATACTGCCTTATTGAAAATGCTGACTTTGTCGAAATCAAAACAACAGACATTTGGTGAGGCTATTGGCCAGTTGCAACTGATGCCAGTGTCACTTTCCTACGAATATGACCCCTGTATTATTGAAAAATCCAGAGAGCTCTACGCAGCAGAACAGGGTGAAACCTATTTAAAAGCTGAATTTGAAGATTTGGATAGTATTCAAAAAGGGCTTTTAGGCTACAAGGGCCGAGTGCAGGTTAATTTTGGTGATCCGATTGGTAGCGATTTTGAAACGCCCGAGGATCTTGCGCAAGAAATCGATCGTCAAATTTATGCTCTGTATCAAATTTTCCCTACTAATATTATTGCTTGGCAAACACAGGCACAAAGAGATGATGCTGTAGTCGAACAGCTTAAACAGCAGTGGCCAGAAGAGGATTGGATGTCTGCTGAAGCCAAGTTTCAAGCGCATTTACAAACGGTGCCTGCTGAACACAGATTATTGGTGATTGATGCATACGCCAAACCGGTTGAAAATCAACTAGACTTGCAACAGCAGATGCCCGTTGTGGACAGCTTAATTAATGAGGATGCTACTGTTTGTTAGAACAATCTATCAAGGAAACCATTCAGCAGGGTTATCGACAATTTCTAAAATCCCGTGATTTAAAGCCAAGGCTTGGGCAGAAGCAGATGATTGCTGCTATTGCTAATAGTCTGGGTCACAGTGATGCAGATAAGCGTCTAGGGGTAATTGAAGCCGGAACAGGAACGGGTAAAACCGTAGGCTACCTTTTGTCGGCTCTGCCAATAGCTCGCGCCAAAGAAAAAACAGTGGTGGTTGCCACTGGCACCATTGCACTTCAAGAGCAGTTAATTCTTAAAGACATCCCTGATTTGTTAGAAGCTTCTGGCTGGGACCATCAAGTCGCCTTGGTCAAAGGCCGTGGTCGTTATGTTTGTAATATGCGTTTAGAGCAGTGTTTAGATGCGATCAAATCCAAAGAAGCTGGATTGTTTCTATTTGAAGATGAGATGCCCTTCAATCCCAATGCTCAAAGTGAGGCGCTTTACCAAGAACTGTCTGAATCCCTAGAGAATAATAGTTGGGATGGTGACCGTGATGCTTGGGATACGCGTATTCCAGATACCGATTGGCAAACACTCACAGTTGATCACCGTCAATGCACCGGACGACGCTGTCAGTTTGTGGATCAATGTCCCTTTTTTAAAGCTCGTGCAGAGCTTGAAGAAGCTGACTGTATAGTGGCCAATCATGATCTAGTGATGGCCGATTTGGCCTTAGGTGGTGGTGCTATTTTACCTCCGCCCGAAGACTGTATTTATATTTTTGATGAGGGCCATCGTCTGGGTGAAACGGCGGTAAAACATTTTGGTGCCCAGTGCCGAATCAACACCACATTAAATTGGCTCGAGCGAGTCCCAAAGCAGCTTAAGGGTCAGACACCGGTATTTGAAAAAGACAAAACTATTATTGATATGTTGCCGAGGATTGACAGCGGTGCCAACGAGATTGTTGCGCTGTTAACCACCTGTTACCCGCAATTTCAAGCTTACTTGGATAATCTGGAAGATGATCGGCAACTGTACCGTTTTCCTCAGGGCGATGTGGGTGAGGGCACCCGCGAATTAGCGCAGAATATTAGCGCGCTAACCAGTCGCTGGATCGGTCGTGTTGAGCTGCTCAGAGATACCTTAAATGAGGCGCTCACCGATAGAGACTATGCTGTGCCTATTCCAGATATCGAGCTATTTTATCAGCAGGTGGGTAGTTGGCTAACCAAAGGTGAAAATTTGTTGGCACTTTGGGATCGTTTAAAGCAACAGCTAACCAGTCATGCTGTTCCTCTAGCCTGCTGGTTGCGGCTAGATGATTCCGGCTCTGGCAATCTGGATATTGCGATTAATGCCAGTCCTATACAGGCTACAGAGATTTTGCGTGAACAACTCTGGGGCTCTTGCTATGGCGCCGTGATAACCTCCGCAACACTCCGTTCCTTGGGTAACTTTAATACATTAAAACGCGAGACAGGCATTCCAGATTCGGCACAATTTTTATCCGTAGCAGGGGCTTTTAACTATGCTGAGGCGGCTACGCTGTCGGTGCCCAAAGACTGTGTTGAAGGTAATGCCATATATGAACATACAGACTACATAACCGATAATCTTGCCGATATAGTGGAGAAGAAGGCAGGTACTCTGGTGTTGTTTTCTTCGCGCCGCCAGATGGACGAGGTGTTTGACCGACTAGATACTGATCTACAAAAAATTTGTCTAGTTCAGGGTAAGTACACCAATCGTGAAATGGTGCGCTTACATAAGGAGCGTGTTGATCAGGGTAAAACCAGTGTCTTAGTTGGGTTAGCCAGTTTTGCCGAGGGTGTCGATTTACCCGGTGATTACTGTAAGCATGTGATTATTGCTAAATTACCCTTTATGGTGCCTGATGATCCATTACATGAAGCGCTTTCCGAATGGATTGAAGACAAAGGCGGTAACTCGTTCTTTGATATAGCACTGCCTATTGCCTCTTTACGCCTAATACAGGCCTGCGGGCGTTTGCTGAGAACTGAAAGTGATACAGGAACAGTGACTATTTTGGATAAGCGCTTGATTACCAAGCGCTATGGGGGTCAGTTAATCGACGCGCTGCCGCCCTTCAGGCGACAGCTGTAGATTACTTCTTCTTGTCTTTTTTGGTGTAGGTCTTTTTCTTCTTTTTTAGTGGTGCAGTGCCGTCGGACTTAACACTTTTACGTTTTGGCGCACTATCACCATCACCATCACCTGACCTTACCTTTTTAGGGCCTTTTTTCGGTCTTGGAGAACGGTTAGAAGGTGCAGTATTATCACCACCTTTATCAATACTGATATTCAGTGCTTTTGATCGAACGCGAGCCTTTTTAAGGGTTTTGAAAACATCATCAGGCATACCACCCGGAAGATCGACCGTACTGTATTCGTCATGTAGGATAATTTGTCCAATGAATTGACTACTAATATCAGCTTCGTTAGCAATTGCGCCGACAATATTAGACGGCTCAACACTGTCATTTTTACCTACCTCAAGACGATAGGTCATCATAGGAACTACATTGCCCTCTTCATCTCGAACAATGCGTTCAGATTTGGCTCTAGGGTTTCTAGAATTGCTATCTTTAGAAAAATTATCCTTGCCTTTTCTATCTCTATTTTTGCCGTCTCTATCTCTATCTCGGTTTCTATCCCTATCTCTATTTTTACCAGAACTTTCTTGGCGAGGTGCAACAATATTATCGAGTTTAGGGAATAGCGGGCGCTCTTTTTGATTTTCATAGGTCAAAGCAGCAGCCACATCGGCCATGTCTAAATCATTTTCTTCAACATACTTTACAATCATTTCACGGAATTTATCTAAACGCGGCGTTTCTAGCGTCTTAGAAAGTTGCTCGGTGAACTGCTGTATACGTTGATCACTGACCTGCGCATTAGACGGCATAGTTAAGGGTGCAATCGTACTTTTGGTAGTTTTTTCAATAGAACGCAAAAGGCGAGTTTCTTTTGGAGTAATAAATAAAATTGCATTACCTTCTCTACCCGCACGCCCGGTTCTCCCGATACGATGAACATAAGACTCATTGTCATAGGGAATATCAAAGTTGATAACATGACTAATACGCTCGACATCAAGTCCGCGCGCTGCTACATCAGTAGCCACAACCACATCAACTTGACCGCGTTTGAGTTTACTAATGGTGCGCTCTCTAATAGCTTGGCTTAAATCACCATTTAGCGGCGCTGAGGAAAAGCCTCTCGCCTGAAGGCGATCGGCAATATCGACAGTTGAAGATTTGGTACGCACAAAAATAATCATGCCATCGAATTGTTCAACTTCAAGCACGCGAGTCAAAGCATCCATTTTTTGGTGTGCTTTCACGGTAATATATTGTTGTTTGATACGTTCTACAGTTTGCGTTTTACTCTGAATACGAACCTGCTGAGCATCACCCAGATATTTATCGGCAACACGCTTAATTGCGGCAGGCATAGTGGCTGAAAACAGGGCACGCTGACTTTCAGCAGGCGTTTTCGAAAGAATCATTTCTACATCATCAATAAAGCCCATACGCAACATTTCGTCAGCTTCATCAAGCACCAGTGATTTCACTTGGCTTAGGTTCAGACTTTTACGCTTAAGGTGGTCGAGCATACGTCCTGGTGTTCCAACAACAACCTGAGCGCCACGCTTTAGTCCGCGTAATTGGCCGCCAATGTCCGCGCCACCATAGATGGGCAATACATTGAAGCCCTTAATATGCTTAGCATAGCTTTGGAATGCTTCAGCCACCTGAATGGCGAGCTCTCTGGTAGGCGTTAGTACCAAAATTTGCGGTGTTTTTTGCTGTGGATCAATATTGCTCAGTAAAGGCAGTGCAAAGGCTGCTGTTTTACCGGTACCGGTTTGAGCCGTACCTAAAAGGTTTTTTCCACCGAGAAGAATAGGGATGCTTTGTGCTTGAATAGGTGAGGGCTGTTCGTAACCTAAATTTTGGACAGCTTTAAGCACCGGTGCACTAATTCCCAGTGTTTGAAATTCGTTAGAAGACATGAAATTACCTTTGGTTATGGTCTCAAGAGCGAGAGGTCGCGGAGTATACGCCTGTAGTGAACATTTTTATAGTTTAATCCTTGTTATTATTGGGATTTAACCAAAAATAGACCCATTTTTGGGGTGTTTTAGCCGCCATTTGCAGCAACTTGGTTAATTTGCGCCCCTTAGGTCACAAAGCTAAAGTAATCGGGCTAAAAGATAAATTTCTGCGTAGATAAATAAAATTACCCTTTAACAGCCGCTCAGTGGTCAATAACTGTGGTAAATTAGAACCCAATAAAATTGTATACAGATACCTATGGAGTGGCCATGAGCCTTGAAGATAATCGTCGCGAATATGATTACGGCAGTTTGAATAGAGCCTCGTTACTTGATAATCCCTATAAGCAGTTTGATTTGTGGATGAACCAAGCACTTGAAGCCAAAATTCAGGATCCCACGGCAATGAGCGTAGCTACAGTGGATAGCCATAGTCAGCCCTCGCAACGTATGGTCTTGCTCAAGCAATTTGATAATCGCGGATTTGTTTTTTATACCAACTTAGAAAGTCGCAAGGCAATGGATATCAAACAAAACACTCGTGTCAGCCTCCATTTTCCCTGGTTGCAGCTGGATCGTCAGGTGATTGTTGGCGGCCGAGCTGAGCCTTTGCCACGAGCTGAGGTTTTAAAGTATTTTTTGAGCCGTCCTATTGAAAGTCAGCTTGGCGCTTGGGCATCAAAGCAAAGCACTGTGATAAGTTCTAGGCAGGTTTTAGAACAGCAATTTAGTGACATCAAAGAAAAATTTTCTACAGGCGAAATACCACTACCTGATTTTTGGGGTGGCTATCTTGTAGTACCCGATGAGATAGAGTTTTGGCAGGGCGGTGAAAATCGTCTGCATGATCGATTTAGTTTTGAGCGTGACAAAAGTGGCTGGGCGATAAATCGATTGTCGCCCTAATAGTCGATGGTGTTAATTACGAAATAGCGTTCACCCTCGGGTGTTTTTACTTCGACTTCATCATCTTTGGATTTTCCAATTAAAGCTCTAGCCATGGGTGAATCAATACTAATCCAATTTTTTTCACTATCAATTTCATCAGAGCCCACAAGGCGAAGACGCTGAAGCGGTGCAGAGGGGTCGTCAGCGTCCCCCAATGTAACCCAAGCAGCAAAAAACACCTTAGAAGTATCTCTTGGTTTATCCTCAACAATAGTCGCTTCTTCAAGGCGTTTGCTGAGGTAGCGAACGCGGCGATCAATTTCTCGCAAACGACGCTTACCATAAATATAGTCGCCATTTTCCGAGCGATCACCATTTTTAGCGGCTTCATGCACCACTTGAGTCACCTGAGGGCGCTCCACTTTCCACAGTTGACGAACTTCAGCGCGCAATTGAGCGGCACCATCAGCAGTAATGTAGGGCGAACTTTTAGGGGCGGGTGGTCTATAGCGAGACATGGCTTATTTTCCGTGATTCAGGTTAAAAACATCAGAATAAAACGTCAGTTCCGCTTCCATAGCGCGAATAATATTCTCTGATTTTCTAAATCCATGTCCTTCGTCGGGAAATTTAACATAAACTACGGGGATGCCCTTTTTCTCAAGGCTACTAACCATCATTTCCGCTTGATTAGGTGGAACCACCTTATCTTCTAATCCTTGAAGGAAAATCACCGGACAATTCAGTTGGTCTATGTGGTTGATAGGGGAACGCTCTTGATAAATCTGCTGTTGTTCAGGGTAGGGGCCCACCAGTTTGTCCAAATACCGCGACTCAAATTTATGGGTATCACTGGCAAGGGTTTCAAGATTGCCAATACCATACAAACTCGCGCCTGCCTTAAAAGTATCGGTAAAGGTAAGAGCGGCTAATACCGTATAACCACCGGCACTACTGCCGCGGATAATACTGCGTTCAGCATCGATTTTTTGCTGGGCAGCCAAATAGTTGATAGCGTATTGAGTATCCTCAACATCAGCCACGCCCCAGGCATCATTTAATGCATTGCGATAATCCCGTCCAAATCCTGTACTGCCGCGGTAATTGATATCCACTACCGCGAAACCACGATTAGTCCAATACTGAATTTTTAGATTTAAACTGCAGTCAGTGGCTCCGGTAGGGCCGCCATGACAGATAACGATCACCGGTGGTAATTCATTTTCCATGCCCTGATATTGGCTGTGGGCTGGCGCATAGAAAAAGGCCTGTACCTTTTGGTTATTGGCAGTGGTATAGATGATTGATTTCGGTGAAGACAGATTGCCTGATTTTATAGTTAAGCAATCAGGCGCATGAACTGTTGTTAGAGTAGTATTTGGGTGAACCATTACAATTTGGTTAGCCCGGTTCGATGCACCGGCTATCATGGTCAGTTCGCCTTGATGACAGCAGGCTGCTTGCATGGTGCTAAAGTCGGTGTCCATTGCTTCTAAACTGCCCGTTGCAATATGCAAAATACCACAGTGCCAAATACCCTCTTGAGTCCAGAGGCAGCCAATAGTGTTAGCGTCAATAAAATCATAGGTAGACATACCAAACTGCCACAGGGGCGTAGCAAATTCCGCTGGCATATCCAGCACAATACCATTCTCGGCAGAGTAAATATTCCACCAGTTGTTCCGGTCGGAAACATAATAAAGCTGGTTATCTGGTGACCACTGAGGTTGAAATATAGACTCGTTATTATCAGCGCCCGCCACCATATTTTGATTAGATAATGTGATTTGATTATCAGCACAGTACAACTGGGTGCAATCCCATGGCATATTGGGGTGATTCCATTCTATCCAGCACAATTTTTGGCCATTGGGACTAATTCGCGGGTAAGCATAAAAGTCCGCCCCTGAGGCTAAGCGTTGCGGCTCTTGATTAGCTTTGTCTAAAGATATTGCCGCCAGATAATTTTCTGGTTCGCCATTATCATTATGTTGTTCGCAGACGGCAATTAATCGGTTATTGGTGTTATCCATAGCAAGGTCGGCAAAACGCGGGCCTTGTTCAGTTATTGGTTTTGCCTGATCACTGCCAATAGCTATTTGATAAATACGCTGATCTGATGCGTTGACAAAATAAATAGTATTTTCTGATAGCGTATACGCCATGCCACCATATTCATGCACGCGACTGGCGTGACTATAAGGCGTAGGCAATAAATCTTGGGTTATGCCGTCTTTATCTTGCCAAACAATAACATTGCGCCCCGATTCTTGGGGGCGGCTCTCAACCCAAAATAATTGGTCTTTGTAGGATTGGATACAGCTAATTTTTGGTGCGGCACTGGCGACTATTTTAGAGCTAATAACAGAGGGCCAAGTACCAAAGGGCTGTTGAGATTTCATGGGATTAACCACCTGCCAGTTTTACACTATGACCCAGTTTCTCAAGCTGACTTTTAAGACTATCTCGGTGGTCACCCTGAATTTCAATGATGCCATCTTTGACTGTGCCACCAGTTGAACAGCTTTTCTTTAATTTTTTAGCGAGGGCTTTAAGATCATTGGGCGCCAAATCAAAACCGGAAATCAGAGTGACGCCCTTACCCTTGCGTCCCTTAGTCTCGCGACTAATTCGGATGATACCATCAGTAATTGCCGCTGGCTTGGATTCGCTTGGCTGATTGATACGTCCGGTTTCAGTGGAATAAACAAGCCGTGAATCTTTGTTTGGCATGGGTTGCGCTCGATAATTGTTAAATCAGATTTTGATTATCCATAATTTTAATGATTTATTCATCAACAACTCTCAGTCATTGGGTAATTATCCCGTTGTAAATTGGTTTCGATAGGAAAGCGCCTCTTGGTAGGCGGATATATCAGGGGTTTCATTGCCAGCAAGATCGGCAATACTGCGTGCAACTTTTAATAGTCTATGAAAGCTTCGAGTTGATAATTTATAGCTATTAATAGCGCGATCTAAGAAGTCTTGTTGCTCACCATTTAACGGGCAAACCTTTTTTAATTGTTGGTTGTCGAGGCGAGCATTCACCATTCCCTGTCGTGTCATCTGTAAAGCTCTTGCTTGATTAACCCGCTGCATGATTTGTTGATTTGAGTCTCCTTCAAGATTTTTATTAGCCTGAAATAGCTGTTTGTTTTCAATATTATTCACCGCAATATGTAGATCGATACGATCTAGAATAGGGCCGGATATTTTGCTCTGATAGCGGGCGATTTTTTCCGCACTGCAGTTACAGCGCTCACTGCCCTTGTAGCCACAGGGGCAGGGATTCATGGCGGCTATGAGCTGAAATTTGGCAGGAAAGGTAAGCTGTGCTGCGGCGCGGGAAATATGAATCTCACCTGATTCGAGTGGTTCGCGAAGCATTTCCAAAACCGATCGTTGAAACTCTGGTAATTCATCAAGAAACAAAATTCCCTCATGAGCAAGTGATATTTCTCCCGGTTGTGGCGAACTGCCACCACCCACAATAGCCGTGGCTGACGCACTATGATGCGGTGAACGAAAGGGTCGCTGTAATAAATTTTCATTGGTTTTTTTTTGAGCGATGGAGTGCACGCAGGCTACTGATAATGCCTCCTTATTGGTCATGCTGGGCAAGATGCCCGGCAGTCGAGCAGCCAGCATAGATTTTCCTGTACCCGGTGGCCCATAAAGCAACATATGATGTCCGCCGCAGGCGGCTATTTCTAGGGCGCGCTTGGCCTGTTTTTGACCTATAACCTCTTTTATCTCAGGCGATGGCGTTCGCTGAATAGGGCTTTTTGCTACCCAGGGGTCTAAAGACTTTGATTGGTGAAGGTGAGCCGTTACATCAAGTAGGTGCTTAGCGGCAAGCACAGTAATTGACTCTACCAAGCAGGCCTCGTCGGCATTTTGCTGGCTAACGATTAGCTGTTTATTAGCTGAAGCGCAGGCCATAACCGAGGGTAAAATAGCTTCAATGCCGCGCAGTTCACCCGACAGTGCTAATTCGCCGATAAACTCAAACTTCTCAAGTGGCAGTTTGGGGATCTGCTCAGAAGCCGCCAGAATACCTATGGCTATGGCTAGATCAAAACGACTTCCGCCTTTGGGTAGCTCTGCCGGAGCCAGATTGACAGTAATGCGGCGGTTGGGGAACTCAAACTTAGAGTTAATTAATGCGCTACGAACTCGATCTTTACTTTCTTTAACGGCCGTTTCAGGCAGGCCAACAATATTAAAAGCCGGTAGGCCGTTAGAGAGATGTACCTCTACTGAAACAAGGGGGGATGATAGTCCGAGTTTGGCGCGAGAGCTTACGATAGATAGCGACATCCAATGTCCTTAGGGCTGTGAGAGTTGTTCCTTTATCATCTGATAGGTCATTGATTAAAGGTTTAACTCAATTGTAGCTCTAATAATCTGAAGTGTTCCTGCGATTTAAGGGACGACTGTTATTTTTCGCTGTCTAATAGCTGCTTAAGCTGTTCCATTTTTTGTTCTAGATGGTTAATTTTTTCTCTCGAGCGAGCAAGAACAGCCTTTTGAGCTTCAAACTCTTCCTTAGAAACAATATCTAGTTTTTTAAATAGATTGCTTGTGGCAGCACGAAGGTAAACCGCTGCCTCTTGGCCTATGCCGTCGGAGCCAGTTGTTACCTGATTAAGCTGATCTGTTAGCTGTTGGTAAAATTCATCAAATTTCATAATAAAACGTCCTCATAGGGCTACTTTAGCAAATTTGCACCGCGATAACATGGTCATTTTGGGCTAACCAAAGAGGTGCTTGCGCTTAATAAAAGCGAACCAAAATGGTGCGTAACTAGAATTTTAAGCCTTCATCAGCCTTTGAAAAATTAAAAAATACCGATTATTTGTTGAAATTTCCACAAATTAAAAAGTTGGCACGCTAAATGCATTAATCAAATTACTTGTGACTACATTACACGCAAGCTTTTAAATCTTGGGAGATTTAAACAAAGAAAATTTGGTTAGTTGAAATAAGTCAATGTTGTTGAACAGACACTTGATCAGTCAACCAAGGATTTTTCGTTTTACTTTTTAAATTACGGATGGATTGTTTCATCCAGTGGAGAATTACTATGAAAATGGTTACGGCAATTATTAAGCCTTTCAAACTAGATGAAGTGAGAGAGTCTTTAGGTGAGCTTGGTGTAACAGGCGTTACTGTTACTGAAGTAAAAGGATTTGGTCGTCAGAAAGGGCACACAGAGCTCTATAGAGGCGCTGAGTACGTGGTAGATTTTTTACCAAAAGTGAAAGTCGAAGTAGCTTTAGCGGATGAGTTAGTTGACCGCGCTGTAGAAGCAATTACAGCAGCTGCCCAAACTGGAAAAATCGGTGATGGCAAAATTTTTATTACCAATACTGAAGAAGTAATCCGAATCCGTACCGGTGAAACCGGTGCCGAAGCAATTTAATCTAGAGGAATCAAAATGACTGAGATATTTCAATTACAATACGCACTAGACACCTTTTATTTCTTGGTGTGCGGTGCACTCGTTATGTGGATGGCTGCAGGCTTTTCTATGCTTGAAGCTGGTTTAGTTCGTTCTAAGAACACCACTGAAATTTTAACTAAAAACGTCGCGCTTTTTGCTATCGCCTGTACTATGTATTTAGTATGCGGTTACGCAATTATGTACGGCGGTGATACTTTCCTAAGCGGAATCGCTGGTGACGGTGTTGCTGATGACTGGACCTATGCGCCTGCTGCTGACTTCTACTTCCAGGTAGTATTTGTTGCAACTGCTATGTCTATTGTTTCTGGTTCAGTTGCTGAGCGTATGAAGCTATGGTCTTTCCTATTATTCACCGTTGTGATGACCGGTTACATCTACCCAATGGAAGGTTCCTGGACTTGGGGTGGTGCTTCTGTATTCGGTATGTACACTCTAGGTGACCTAGGATTCTCTGACTTTGCTGGTTCTGGTATTGTTCACATGGCAGGTGCTTCTGCAGCACTAGCTGGTGTTATTTTACTTGGCGCTCGTAAGGGTAAATATGGTCCTAACGGCCAAATTAATGCTATCCCAGGTGCAAACCTACCAATGGCTACATTAGGTACATTCATTCTATGGATGGGTTGGTTCGGCTTTAACGGTGGTTCTGTACTAGCTACTGCTTCAGTAGAGAGCGCCAATGCTGTTGCAATGGTATTCTTGAATACTAATGCTGCTGCTTCAGGTGGTCTTATTGCTGCTCTAATCGTTGCTAAACTTCTATTTGGCAAGGCTGATCTTACTATGGCGCTTAACGGTGCTCTAGCCGGTCTAGTGGCTATTACTGCTGAGCCTTCTACTCCATCTGCACTACAAGCAACGCTTTTCGGTGCACTAGGTGGCGTATTAGTTGTATTCAGTATCCTTGCTCTTGATAAGTTGAAACTTGATGATCCTGTCGGCGCAATCTCTGTGCACGGTGTTGTTGGTCTACTAGGTCTTCTACTAGTTCCAGTAACTAATGACGGATCTTCTTTCTCAGGTCAGCTAATCGGTGCTGCAACCATCTTTGTATGGGTATTCGTAACAAGCTTCATCGCTTGGTATGTTATCAAATCATTGATTGGTCTAAGAGTATCTGAAGAAGACGAAGCTAACGGCGTTGATATCGCTGAATGTGGTATGGAAGCATACCCAGAGTTCACTAGCTCAAAAAGCTAAGTTAACTGCTTTGTAAAAAAGCCGGGGCCTATGCCCCGGTTTTTTTTGCCCAAAATTCGCCAAATAAAAGACTAAATTAGATTAATCAGGTTTCGATGATATTTTTTTTTACTAAAGATGCAATATGATGAATAAAAAGGTATCTTTAACCCATATTGTTTATAAATTAAGAAAAATAGGAGCTATTTATGTTTTTGGTGTCAGCAACAATTAAGCCGTTTAAGCTAGACGATGTCCGAGAAGCCTTGTCAGAGGTTGGTGTGCAGGGAATAACAGTGACAGAAGTTAAAGGCTTTGGTCGTCAAAAAGGTCATACAGAATTGTATCGTGGTGCAGAATATGTGGTTGATTTTTTGCCAAAAGTTAAATTAGAAGTTGTGGTTGCTGACGACATTCTTGATGCGGTTATTGAAGCGATCGAGAAGGCTGCCAAGACAGGTAAAATTGGTGACGGAAAAGTGTTTGTGTACAAAGTAGAACAGGCACTTCGCATTCGCACCGGCGAGACTGGCGACGAAGCATTATAGACACCCAAGCATTTTAGATAGCCAATCATTGGCTGTACTCTAGTTATAAAGGCAATCCGTTTTTGGATTGCCTGTTTTATTTACTTCTTTAGGAGATCGTTTTGGTCTTAACCACTAAGTCAGGTACCTTACTGTTTATATTGGCGCTTTGCTGTTTTTTCGGCGCAGTAAAATTTGTTGCCAAAGAGGAGGTGGCTGAAACTTCACAGCCCGAAACTTCTCTCGGTGAGGATAATGTTGTAGTAAAAGCGCCTGAGCCGATGCCGAGTATTTCTGAAGAAATTAGTAAGCCCTCTGACGCTATAGAGCAGTCAGTATTGTCTATGCTCAAGACAGCAAGGCCCGATATTCAATTTACTTTTCTTGGTGAATCGCCAATGCCTGGTGTCTATGAGGTGCAGGTTATGAACGGACCTTTATTGTTTGTTCATGAGCAGGGGGAGTATCTGTTTCAGGGGGGTCTACTTCAGGTTAAAGAGAGTGGTATTGTTGATACCATGGAGGCAAGACAAGCTATTAATCGAAGTGAGATCTTTGCTACGCGCTCTACTGATGACATGATTATCTTTAAGCCTGAAGGCGAGTCTAAAGCTATTATGAATGTTTTTACGGATGTTGATTGCGGCTACTGCAGAAAATTTCACCAAGAGGTGCCAGAGCTTAATGCTATGGGTATAGAGGTTAGATATCTAGCTTTCCCGCGAGCGGGTATACCTTCCGGTTCTTATGATAAAATTGCCAAGGCCTGGTGTGCCGAAGATCAACAGGACGCTCTGACCAAGGTTAAGTCAGGTCGTTCAGTGGATGTGGAGGTCTGTGAAGACAATCCGGTTGCTGAGCAGTATGCTTTTGGCACACAGCTGGGAGTTACTGGTACTCCAGCGATAATTTTAATGGACGGTACGTTGATTCCTGGATACCAGCCGGCGAAAAAATTCGCTGAAGTTTTAGGTCTTACAATCAACTAAAATAATTTATCAAAAATAACCCGAAAACTCCTTAAGATAGTATAAAATTGGCGGCATTGACAGCGATCGACTAGATGGTTACTGTTGCCGCCGTTTTTTCATAAATAAAAATCTAAAGAATGACTACAAATTGGAGTGTTAACGTGCGATCTGTGCAAGTGGGTATCTGCGGTTTAGGAACTGTTGGGTCTGGTGTTTATAACGTAATTTCACGTAATGCAGACTCTATCAATGATCGTGCAAATTGCGAGATTAATATTCAGCAAGTCGGTGCTCGCCGTGACAATCCTAACTGCGACACCTCAGAAGTTGAAGTGGTTCGCGATATCTTCGACGTCGCTCAAAACCCAGAAATTGATATCGTGGTCGAGTTAATTGGTGGCACTACGGTCGCCTATGACCTAGTGATGATGGCGCTTAAAAATGGCAAGCATGTGGTTACTGCTAACAAGGCACTTATCGCAGAGCATGGTATGGAAATTTTTGCCTATGCTGCCTCGCAAGGTCTTGAAGTGGCCTATGAAGCCGCGGTAGCTGGAGGCATCCCCATTATCAAGGGGCTTCGCGAAGGCCTATCTGCAAACAAAGTCAATTGGGTTGCAGGCATTATTAACGGCACTACAAACTTTATTCTTACCGAGATGGATACTAAGGGTCGTGATTTTAACGACGTCTTGGTTGAGGCTCAGGAGAAGGGCTATGCAGAAGCAGACCCCACCTTTGATGTCGAGGGTATTGATGCAGCGCATAAGTTAGTGATTCTAGCTTCGATTGCCTTCGAAATGCCTCTTACCTTAGAGGGTCTCTATACCGATGGTATTACTCAGTTAGAGCCGCAGGATGTTGCCTACGCAAAAGAGCTGGGTTATGCGATTAAACATCTGGGTATTGCCCGACAAACGGAACAGGGTGTTGAGCTTCGCGTTCATCCCACCCTAGTGCCACATAAGAGCATGATTGCCGGCGTTAATGATGTGGCTAATGCAGTTATGATCAATGCCGACGCTGTGGGTACAACGCTATTCTGCGGCCCTGGTGCTGGTGCTGAGCCAACCGCATCCTCAGTGATTGCGGATATTGTGGATGTAGCAAGAACACTTGATATGCCCTCTGATGCCAAGGTTAATGCCCTTGGTTGCTCAATCGCAGAATTAGAGCAGCGAAACATTGTCGCCATTGAGGAAATTGAAACCAGTTTTTATATGCGTTTTGCAGCTCTCGACAAGCCAGGTGTGTTGTCTGATATTACAAAAATTATGGCCGACTCAGGGATAAGCATTGAAGCTATTGTTCAAAAAGAGCAGCCTGTAGGCGAGGATTACGTTAATGTGATTATCGTAACCAATGTCACTCAAGAAAAGTTACTTAGCACCGCGGTTGAGCGTATTGAAAACCTTGAAACGGTTCGTGATACTATTAAATTTATTCGCGTTGAACATTTGGATCAGTAAATGAGATATATCAGTACTCGGGGCGGCGTTGAGCCCAAAACTTTCGAAGAAGTGGTACTAACCGGCTTGGCTGAAGACGGCGGTCTTTTTGTGCCAGAAGAAATACCCAAATTTAGTACTGAAGAGATCGCTTCATGGAGTGATCTTTCATACGAAGAATTAGCCCTGAAGGTCATCACGCCATTTGTCGGTGGATCCATTCCAGAACAGGATTTGCGTGGGTTAATTGAAAAATCTTATGCGGGCTTTCGACACGAGGCAATTGCTCCACTGATACAGGCCGGACAAAATCAGTGGATTCTCGAATTATTCCAAGGGCCCACCCTGGCATTTAAAGATTTTGCCTTGCAATTTTTGGGCAACCTGCTTGATTATATTCTGGCTAAACGCAACCAAAAAGTCGTGATCATGGGTGCGACCTCAGGTGATACAGGTTCTGCGGCCATCGAGGGCTGTCGACATTGTAAGAATTTAGATATTTTTATTCTTCACCCTTATCAGCGTGTGTCAGAAGTCCAGCGTCGACAGATGACCACAGTCATGACCGATAATATTCATAATATTGCACTGCATGGTAATTTTGATGACTGTCAGAATATGGTGAAAGCCAGCTTCTCTGACCAATCATTTTTACCCGAAGGAAGGCAGCTCGCTGCAGTTAACTCGATTAATTGGGCGCGAATTATGGCGCAGATTGTTTATTACTTCTGGGCTTCTCTGTCCTTAGGTGGTCCTCATAGAAAGGTGTCATTCTCCGTGCCTACGGGCAACTTTGGTGATATTTTTGCGGGCTATTTAGCAAGCAAGATGGGTCTTCCAATAGAGCAGCTAGTGATTGCGACTAACCAGAATGATATTTTGCACCGTTGCATTAGTGAAAATGATCATAGTACTCAGCCCCTTGAACAGAGCTTAGCGCCTAGTATGGATATCATGATATCCAGCAACTTTGAGCGTCTATTGTTTGATCTTTATGATCGTGATGGAAAGCAAGTTGCAGATTTGATGGCTGACGCTAAAAATGGTCATATGGTGCTGAGTGATTCAGCACTGGCCAGTGCGAGAGCCTTGTTCACGAGCTATCGTTGTGATGATGTGGGCATGGTAGAGGTTATACGCTCAACCTATGCTGATAGTGATTACCTGTTAGATCCACACACCGCCATTGGTTTAGCAGCTGCCCGTGAATGCAGTAATAATAAATCAACCCCAATGATTACTCTGGCAACGGCGCATCCGGCAAAATTCCCAGATGCTGTAAAAGCAGCGGGCTATCCGCAAGATCCGGCTTTGCCGCCGCATATGGCAGATCTATTTGAGCGGGAAGAGCAATACACGGTGCTTGATAACGATAGTCAGGTGGTACAGCAGTTTATTGCTGAGCATATTACGTCTTAAAACACTGAATTTAAGATATAAAAAAACCGGCTTAAGCCGGTTTTTTTATATTGGAATTTCTATTTACTTAGTTGCTAGCGCTTTAACTTGAGCATTAAGACGACTCTTATGGCGAGCAGCTTTGTTCTTATGGATAATTCCTTTGTCAGCCATACGATCGATTACTGGAACCGAAGTATTGTAAGCTTCTTGTGCTAAAGCAGCATCGCCACTTTCTAGGGCCGCATCAACCTTCTTAATGTAGGTACGAACCATTGAGCGAAGGCCAGCATTATGCTGACGTCTTTTTTCGTTTTGACGTGCGCGTTTTTTTGCTTGTGCTGAATTAGCCACTTGAACTATCTCCTAAGTTAAGGGAACTCTGTAAAGGCGCGGAAATATACAGGGTTATTTGGCGAGATTCAACCTTATTGTTGCTGTTTTCAGAGACTTTTTTGTTGTTTGCAGTTATTGGGCATATTTAGTTTTGGTCTTTGGTGATAGATTCCCTTGGACAAGGTTGTGACTATGGTTAAACTGGTGCCCATAAATTGTAAAATGGAAAGCAGAGTGGCCGAGGAAATCGTAAAGCAGAAAAAAGATCATGGACTACTTCGCTCTAGCGGCGTGGTGGGGTTTTTTACTATGCTTTCTCGGTTTTTGGGTCTGGCTCGCGATGTGGTGTTTGCCCGTGTTATCGGAGCTGAAGCATTGGCCGATGTGTTCTTCGTGGCCTTTAAAATACCGAATTTCTTTCGTCGACTGTTTGCTGAGGGTGCCTTTGCTCAGGCCTTTGTCCCTATTTTGGGTGAATACAGAGAGAAGGGTAGTGCAGCCGCTGTGAGACAGTTAGTCAGTCGAGTTGCGGGTAATTTGGGCCTATGCCTGATATTACTCACCCTATTTATTGTGGTTGCGTCGCCCCTAATGGCGGCAATTTTTGCACCTAGCTGGTATATGGATAACCCCAGCAAATTTGCCGCAACCTCAGAGATGCTGCGTATTACTTTTCCTTATTTGTTATTTATCTCAATGACTGGGTTAGCGGGTGCGGTGCTCAATAGTTACGATCGTTTTGCGGTACCGGCATTTACCCCCTTATTATTGAATCTATGCCTTATTCTTGCGGCGCTCTTTGCAGCTCCTCTGTTTGATCAGCCAGCCTATGCGTTGGCCTGGGGTGTTCTACTGGCGGGTATAGTGCAGTTTTTATTCCAATTACCCTTTTTGAAAACCATTCATATGTTACCCATGCCGTCAGTTGATTGGCAGGATTCAGGTGTTAAAAAAGTACTAGCACTCATGGCGCCGGCAATATTTGGGGTTTCAGTCAGCCAGATTAATCTTTTGTTAGATACTGTATTGGCGACGTTCTTGCCTACAGGCAGTGTTTCTTGGTTATATTATTCCGATCGCCTATCCGAGTTACCCTTGGGAGTATTTGGTATCGCTATTGCGACGGTTATATTGCCCAATTTATCTCGTCATCATGTGGCTCAGTCGACACAGGCTTTTTCTCAGACCTTAGACTGGGCGCTAAAAATGATTCTGTTGATTGCGGTTCCGGCCGCGGTAGCATTGATTTTATTGGCTGAGCCCATTTTAGTGACGCTGTTTTACTATGGCGAGGTGATGACAATCCGCGATATGGCAATGGCATCGCTTAGCTTAAAAGCCTATGCGGCCGGCTTGATTGCCTTTATGTTGATTAAGGTATTGGCGCCGGGATTTTTTGCGCGCCAAGATATGCGAACACCGGTGCGTATTGGTGTAATCGCCATGGTTATGAACATGCTGTTTAATTTGTTGTTGGTGATACCGCTCCATAGCTATTGGCAGGTGGGTCATCTAGGGCTAGCTGCAGCAACTTCGCTATCTGCATTTTTAAATGCAATCCTGCTGTATTTTGCTCTGCGTAAGCAGGGTATTTATGAGCCGATTCAGGGCTGGTTAAGATTTTTTATCCGCTTAGCTATTGCGGTACTGGTGATGCTTTTGGTATTGATTCAGCTGTCCAACGCCTTAGGTGGTTTAGAGTCCTTCTACAGTTTTAATTGGACTCAGAGGGTGGGCTATATTGGCTTGCTCTGCGGCGCTGGTTTTGTTGGTTTTGCTGCCAGTTTGTTGCTAATGGGCTTTCGTTGGTCAGAGTTGCAAGGGCCGGCCAAAGCAACCACCAATCATGATTAAAAAACAATGTCTTACAAAAACTTATCTAATCCATTTATCTTGCTTCAATTAGGGGGCAATACCTTACCTTTCTGTTGATTGCTAGGTATACTCGAGGCCTTGACTAATGAGTAGTAACTTTGGCATTGAAGCAGCAAAAAATGACTCTAATGCGCGACCTAGACCCGTCGCGACTGACTAACCAACAATCCGTTGTGACTATTGGTTCGTTTGATGGCGTTCATTTGGGCCATCAGTCAATTTTGCAGCAGGTAATCGATCGTGCTAAAACGCTAAATGGTCTCTCTGTTGCTATGACGTTTGAGCCCCAGCCGCAGGAATATTTTTCTGCGCAAACAGCCCCGCCAAGGTTGATGAGGCTGCGAGAAAAAATTGAAGCCTTATTAGATTTCGGCGTCGACCTTGTGGTTTGTATGCGCTTCAATGAACAGCTTAGGCAGTTAACTGCTGAACAGTTTGTGAATGAGGTTTTGGTTAATGGTGTCAAAACCCAGCATTTGATCGTAGGTGATGACTTTCGATTTGGCTGTGATCGCAAGGGCGATTTTCAGATGCTTGAAGCCATGGGTCGTCAGCAGGGTTTTAGCGTTCAGGATACGCAAACTGTGGAAGTGCAAAGCCGACGTGTTAGTAGCACGTTGGTACGTGAATTATTACAGAGTTCAGATTTCAAGCAGGTAGGCGATTTATTAGGTCGCAGCTTTACGATTTCTGGCAAGGTGACCTATGGTCAGCAACTGGGTCGCAAACTTGGGTTCCCCACGGCCAATCTAAATCTTAATCGATTTAGAGCCCCTTTAGCCGGTGTGTATGCGGTCTGGGTTGAAATAGAGGGTATGGCAGAAAGATTTAAGGGTGCTGCTAATGTGGGCGTGCGCCCAACCATAGGTGACAAAGTAAAGCCCATCTTAGAGGTGCACCTATTAGATTTTGATCAGCAAATATACGGTCAGCGAATCACCGTAGAATTTGTTCATAAAATCAGAGATGAGCAACAGTTTACAAGTTTAGACAACCTCGCCGATAGCATAGGCGAAGATGTTAAAAAAATTAATCAGTGGTTTGTTAATAATAACCCTTAATCAAAAAATTAGATTGGAAAATTTAATTCGATATGACTGACAGTATTGACTACAAAGCAACATTAAATCTGCCTAAAACCGACTTCGCCATGCGCGCCAACCTTGCGCAACGTGAACCTGCCATGCTCAAAAAATGGCAGCAGGATAATCTCTATCAGCACATTCGCAAGGCTAGAGCCGGTTGCGAGAAATATATATTGCATGATGGTCCTCCCTACGCCAATGGGGATATTCATCTGGGTCATGCAGTCAATAAAACCCTAAAAGATATTGTTATTAAATCCAAGACATTAAGCGGATTTGATGCACCCTATGTTCCCGGTTGGGACTGTCATGGTCTGCCTATTGAGCACAACGTAGAGAAAAAGATCGGTAAAGCAGGGGTCAAGGTAGAGTATTCAAAATTCCGTCAAAAATGCCGTGACTATGCCATGCGTCAGGTTGATGGCCAGCGTAAAGATTTTGTTCGTATTGGGGTGTTTGCCGATTGGGAAAACCCTTATTTGACCATGAATTTTGATGTTGAGGCCGATATTATCCGTGCGGTAGGAAAAATCGCGGAAAATGGCCATCTGGTTAAAGGCTATAAGCCAGTTTACTGGAGTGTAGTGGGTGGTTCAGCGCTGGCTGAAGCCGAAGTGGAATATCAGGATAAAACCTCGTTTTCCATCGATGTGGCCTACCCCGTAGAAGACAAGAATCAACTGGCAGCTTTAGAGTCTGCCTTTGGTGGATTAACCGGCGAAGGGCCTATTAATTTCCTTATCTGGACTACCACGCCTTGGACCATTCCAAGCAGTCAGGCGATTAGCCTTGGCGCTGATTTAGAATACTGCCTCATTCAGGCAGGCGCTAAAAGACTGATTTGCGGTGCTAACCTGATTGAATCGGTCGCTGAGCGACTCGAATTAACTGACTATAAAGTGCTTGCGCGCTGTCAGGGTGAGGCATTAGAAAATATTGTTGCCCAACATCCATTTTATGCCCGTTCAATTCCTGTATTGCTGGGTGATCATGTAACTACAGATGCAGGTACTGGCTGTGTTCACACTGCTCCAGATCATGGTTTAGATGATTTTTCCGTCTCTAATAAGTATGGCATTGGTACCCTGAATTATATTTTAGATAACGGCGTATTTAAGGATGATGTCGAATTATTTGCCGGTCAGCATGTCTACAAAGTTGATGAAGCGGTTAATCAGGTGCTAACAGATCAGGGTCTTTTAATGAGCTGCGGTAAGATAAACCACAGCTATGCCCATTGTTGGCGAACCAAGACTCCCCTTATTTATCGCGCGACGCCACAGTGGTTTATTTCCATGGAGCAAAATGGCTTATTGGAAAAGGCAAAATCTGCAATTAAGTCTGTGGATTGGCACCCAGAATGGGGCGAAGCGAGAATTCGTGGCATGCTTGACGCCAGCCCTGACTGGTGTATTTCAAGACAGCGAACCTGGGGCGTGCCTATTGCTCTGTTTGTACATAAACAAACAGGCGAGATTCACCCGCAGACCAGCAGTATTATTGAGCAGGTTGCCCTGTTGGTTGAGCAGTCCGGAATGGATGCTTGGTACGATCTTGATGCCGCTGCATTATTGGGTGAAGAAGCTGATGATTACCAAAAAGTTACCGATACTCTCGATGTATGGTTTGATTCAGGGGTCACTCATGCCTCGGTAATTGGTGCTCGCGATGAGCTTACCTACCCAGCAGATTTATACTTAGAAGGCTCAGATCAGCATCGTGGTTGGTTTCAGTCTTCGCTTAAAACGGCAATTGCAATCAATGGAACTGCGCCCTACAAGGCGGTGCTGACCCATGGCTTTACCGTGGATGAGAATGGTCGCAAGATGTCTAAATCCATTGGTAATGTGGTCTCGCCACAAAAGGTGATCAATGAGCTAGGTGCTGATGTGTTGCGTCTTTGGGTTGCCAGTGCAGACTTTAGTGCCGAAATGACAGTTTCTGATGAAATTCTAAAACGTGCGGGTGAATCGTACCGAAGAATTCGCAATACTGCGCGTTATTTCCTATCCAATATTGATGGCTTCGATCCGCAGCAACATCTAGTGGAAAATTCAGATTTGCTTGCTCTGGACCGTTGGGCGATTGACTGCGCTGCTCAGCTTCAAGAGCAAATAATTGATGACTATAATAATTTCCAATTCCATCAGATTTATCAGAAATTACATAATTTTTGTGTAAGAGATATGGGTGGATTCTACTTAGATATTATAAAAGATCGCATCTATACCTGCGCTGAAGACAGTCTGCCTCGTCGATCAGCACAGACGGCGCTCTATCATATAGCCGAGGCCTTTGCGCGTTGGATTGCACCTATTCTTAGCTTTACAGCGCAAGAAATCTGGGATCAGTTGCCCGGTGAGCGTGAAAAATACGTCTTTACATCTCATTGGTATCCACTTCAGTCATTGTCTGCAGAAGAGTCAATTACCCAGCAGGATTGGGCAAATATCTTGCAAGCAAAAGAAGCCATTAACAAAGTTATTGAAGAGCAGCGAAATCAGGGTGGTATTAAGGGCTCATTAGAAGCGGACATTAAGATTTTCGCTGATTCGGAGTTACATAAATCCCTTGCCAAGCTAGGTCAAGAATTACGTTTTGTGACTATTACCTCTAAAGCCGAACTCGCTGGCTTGGCAGATGCTCCCAATAAAGCGGCAGACTCACAGTTTGAGGGTCTTAAAGTACTGGTGGAAAAATCTACAGGCGATAAATGTGTTCGTTGTTGGCACTATATTGATGATGTGGGTAGCAATGAAGAACATCCATCAGTCTGTGGTCGCTGTATTGAGAATATAGAGGGTCAGGGAGAGATACGCCACTATGCCTAATCTTGGTCTCTCAAGTACTAAACAGTTGCTGACATTACTCGGTATTGCTGCAGTAGTGTTTGTGTTTGATCAGTTGACAAAGTTATGGATTGTTAATCATTTTGTTTATGGCGCCTCAGAGGCTGTGACCTCTTTTTTTAATCTAGTCAGAGTGCATAATTTTGGCGCTGCCTTTAGTTTTTTAAATAATGAGGGTGGTTGGCAGCGCTGGGGATTTACGATATTTGCCGCGATTGTCAGTCTAGTTATTTTGGTATGGATCGCTAGGCTCTCCACCCAGCAAAAATTAGAAGGTGTAGCGCTGGCACTAATTTTAGGGGGTGCACTGGGCAACCTCTATGATCGTGTAACTCTGGGTTATGTGGTGGATTTTCTCGATTTCCACTGGTCTGGTTGGCACTTCCCTGCGTTTAATATTGCCGATTCAGGTATTTGTCTAGGTGCTTTTATACTAATCTTAGAGGGAGTGTTTAAGCGTCCTTCGACAGACGATGACAAGGAATAACATCGATCATGAGTATTAAAATTGAACAGGGTATTCGGGTAACACTGTATTTTTCGCTGAAATTGGAAAATGGTAAGACAGTGGATTCCAATTTTGACGGAAAACCCGCTACCTTTACTTTAGGGGATGGCAATCTACTACCTGGCTTTGAAGCGCCTCTAGTGGGACTAGAGGCGGGTGCTCAGGGTGAATTTGTGATTGCGCCAGAGCATGCCTTTGGCCAGCCTAACCCAGAAAATATTCAACTCTTATCTCTTGATAATTTTGATCAAGAGACATTAAAAGTTGGTGATGTGTTTTCATTCCAAAATGGTGATGGCGAATTACCTGGTGTGATTGCCGCAATTCATGCAGAGAATGTAGATGTTGATTTTAATCATCCTCTGGCTGGGCGAAGTATTATTTATACAGTGGATATTGTGGATGTTGAGCCAAGCTCAATCCACTAACCATTAAACAGAGGTCTGATCTATGGATATTAAACTGGCTAACCCCCGAGGTTTCTGTGCAGGCGTAGATCGTGCCATTGATATTGTTAATCTGGCACTCGATCAATTTGGTGCCCCAGTGTATGTGCGCCACGAAGTGGTTCATAACAAATTTGTGGTTGATGAGTTGCGCGATCGCGGCGCGGTATTTGTTGATGAAATCGATGAAATTCCCGATGATGTGGTGGTAATCTTCAGTGCCCATGGTGTGTCACAGAAGGTTCAAAAAGAAGCAAAAAGTCGTCAACTCAAGGTTTTTGATGCCACATGTCCGCTAGTGACCAAGGTTCATTTAGAAGTCAGTAAATTTAGCTCCGAAGGCAAGGAGTGTGTTCTCATTGGACATGCTGGCCATCCAGAGGTGGAAGGAACCATGGGGCAATACAATCATGCCGCAGGGGGTGAAATCTATCTGGTGGAAGATGAGCAGGACGTTCAGAATCTAGAGGTCAAAAATCCTCAGAGTCTGGCTTTTGTGACACAGACCACCCTATCTATGGATGATACTTCTCGGGTTATTGATGCCTTGCGCATAAAATTCCCTGCCATTGAAGGTCCACGCAAAGATGACATCTGTTATGCCACTCAAAATCGCCAAGATGCGGTAAAACAACTGGCATTAGAAGCCGATGTGGTTCTAGTGGTAGGTTCGCCTTCAAGTTCAAATTCAAATCGACTGCGCGAACTAGCAGAGCGCTGCGGTTGTGATGCCTATTTAATTGATGGTGCGGAGGATATTCAAAAACAATGGTTTGATAAAGCCAGTGCCATCGGTGTAACTGCGGGGGCTTCAGCGCCAGAGATTCTGGTTTCTGGGGTAATAGACCAGCTGGTGACAATGGGTGCAAAACCGCCTAAAGAGCTAGACGGGGTAAAAGAGACAATCAGTTTTTCATTGCCTCGAGAGTTGCGCAGCTAAACCTTTAAGAATTCTGATCTATGTAGTCGTACAAAGCTTTAGTTGATGCATCCAGGTTAGAAGCGCTAGACCCCTGGTCAAGCAAGTTATTAGCCATCTTTTTGCCAAGCTCAACACCCCACTGATCAAAGGAATTGATATTCCAAATACTTCCCTGAACAAATACCTTATTTTCATAGAGCGCAATAAGAGCACCAAAGTTTTTCGGCGACAACTCGTTTAAAAGTAATGTATTTGAGGGCTTATTGCCTGGGTAATAGCGGTGCTGTTCGCCTTCTGGTGCAGCCTGACCTTCCATTAAAGCCGAAGACTGCGCAAGCATATTACCCAGCAGAACCTGATGGTGCTCTGGGTTGCTTAGGTTATCCTTAACTGCCGCAATAAAATCAATCGGTGCGAGCCTAGTGCCCTGATGTAGTAGCTGGAAAAATGCATGCTGACCATTAGTCCCAGTTTGTCCCCATAGGATCGGCCCTGTGTTATAGCTAACCGACTCACCTTGAAGGCTAGTAGATTTGCCATTGCTCTCCATATCAAGTTGCTGAAGGTAAGAGGGTAAAAGCAAAAGTCTTTCGCAGTAAGGAATAATCGCAATGGATTGAGCATTCAAAAAGTTGCTATACCAGATGCCCAGCAAGGCAAGAATAACCGGCATGTTCTTTTCTAAGGGAGCCTGTTGGAAATGCAAATCCATTTCTCTGGCACCATCGAGCATCTGCTTAAAGTTCTCAAAGCCAATGCTAATGGCAATAGAAAGACCAATACTCGACCAAAGTGAGTAGCGTCCACCCACCCAGTCAGAAAATTCTAATATTTGATTCTTAGGAATGCCGTAATTAATTGCCGCTTCAGGGTTGGCGGTTAAGCCAATAAAATGTGCGCTATTTTTAGGGTTCTCAAGACCTAGGTTATCTTTAAACCATTGAATAGCTGTCTTCGCATTGAGCATGGTTTCTTGGGTGGTAAAGGTCTTGCTGGCTATTGAAACTAAGGTTGTCTCGGGATTCAGTTTTTTTAGGGTACTTAGAATCTGCGCGCCGTCCACATTAGAAATAAAGTGAACATTGATTCTTTCATGGGCATATTCTTCAAGTGCAGTGCAGGCCATTTTTGGGCCTAGATCTGAACCACCAATGCCAATATTAATAATATCGGTAATGGGCTTTCCAGTGCTACCGGTCCAGCTACCACTTCTTATTTCTTCACTGACAGCTTTTACTGCCTGCAACTGTCTTTCCACCTGTTCAGCTCTGGCTTTTTCTTCCGCTGATAAGGCATCCGATTCCGTTGATCTTAGGGCGGCATGCAAAACAGCACGATCTTCGGTGTTATTAATTTTCTCGCCGGCAAACATGGCTGCTCGGTGGGTTTCCAATGGTGACTGCTGAGCCAAATTAATCAGCTGTTCCCAAATATCGTCATTGACCAAGTTTTTCGAAAAATCTAACTTAAGCTCTCCAGCCTTGAGTGAGTATTTTTCAAATCGCTGACTATCTTCCTGAAACAACTGATTAATAGCGATTCCCTTGTCAGAAGATTGGGTTTCAGATGCCAGTTCTAAAAGTCGATTCCAGGCAGCAGTATTTGCTGGGTTGTAAGACGCATTATTCATTTTTTTAAAATATTCCCTTGAGTGCTTAAGCAAATGAGCACACATAATCTATTCATATTGATCTTGTTTAAAGCATTTTGTAATAAAATTACAAAAAATAACGGTTCTACTGATTATATATGGTTAACTTTTGTAATTTTGTTACAATTGCGCCTCAATTTTTATGGAGCCAACATGGGTCATCTTAATAATCAAATTGCTAAAGTAACAAACCGTATTATAGAGCGAAGTGAAAAATTGCGCTCAGATTATTTACAACGGTTAGAGGAAGACTTCAATAATCGCCCTGAAAGAGGCAAATTAAGCTGTGGCAACCTTGCCCATGGCTTTGCTGCCTGCGGCGATGATGATAAGAATAGTTTGCGCATGATGCAAGCCAGTAATATAGGTATTTTGACCGCATACAATGATATGTTGTCAGCGCATCAGCCCTATGCCACCTACCCTGATAAGATTAAACAGGCTATGCGTGAAATGGGTTGTACTGCTCAGGTCGCTGGCGGAGTTCCCGCAATGTGCGATGGTGTGACTCAGGGTCAAGATGGTATGGAGCTCAGTCTATTGAGTCGCGATATCATTGCTCAGTGTTCAGCTATTGGTCTATCTCACCAGATGTTTGATGGTGTATTGGCCCTTGGTATTTGCGACAAAATTGTTCCCGGTCTTTTAATGGGTGCACTGAGCTTTGGCTATTTGCCAACGCTATTCGTGCCAGCGGGTCCAATGGAATCAGGTCTACCCAATAAAGAAAAACAGAGAATTCGTCAGCTCTACGCACAGGGTAAAATCGAGCGCGAAGAGTTACTTCAAGCAGAATCAGACTCCTATCACAGTCATGGTACCTGTACATTTTATGGTACAGCCAACAGTAACCAAATGGTACTGGAAGCGCTGGGCTTGCAGTTGCCGGGCAGTTCCTTTGTTAATCCGGATAACCCATTGCGTGAAAGGCTTACCAAAGAGGTTTCTTACCAAATTGCGCGTATTACCGCACTGGGTAACGATTACCGTCCTATTGGTAAGGTCATTGACGAGAAAGCGATTGTAAATGGGACTGTGGCACTTTTAGCCTCAGGTGGATCAACTAACCACAGCATGCACCTAGTCGCCATAGCCCGCGCTGCGGGAATCATTCTTAATTGGGATGATATTTCCGATCTTTCAGCGGCGGTTCCATTGCTGGCTAAGGTCTATCCCAATGGTCATGCCGACGTCAATCATTTCCATGCTGCCGGCGGCACAAGCTGCATGTTTAGACAGCTACTGGATGCGGGTTACATGCATCCAGATGCTAACACTGCATGGGGCGAGAACTTTGCAGACTTTACTAAGGAGCCAACGCTCACCGATGATGGCGATCTAGAATGGAATGAGTCACCTCAGACACCATTAGACACTGAAGTATTAACAACAGTGGATAAGCCATTCTCAAATGAAGGCGGTTTGCGACTCCTAGAAGGTAATTTGGGTCGCGGCGTGATCAAAGTGTCAGCGGTAGCCAAAGAAAATCAAATTGTTGAGGCACCAGCGGTAGTTATTGATAGCCAGGATGATTTAGAGCCTCTATTTAAAGCAGGAAAACTTGAAAAAGACTGTGTTGTTGTTGTGCGATATCAAGGGCCAAAAGCCTTGGGTATGCCAGAATTACACAAGTTAACCCCATTCTTGGGTACTCTTCAGGATAAGGGGTTTAGTGTTGCTCTAGTCACAGACGGTCGAATGTCTGGTGCATCAGGTAAGGTGCCAGCTGCTATTCACATAGTGCCTGAAGCCCTAGAAGGTGGGTTATTAGCTAAGGTACAGGATGGCGATATGATTCGCTTGAATGCAGAAACAGGTGAATTAGCTTTTGTTGGTGATCTCGCAGAGCTTCAGCAGCGTGAGTCAGCACCTCAGCCATCAGCAGGTCAAAGAGGCTGTGGGCGAGAAATATTCGCAATTAATCGCAGCAATATTAGCAATGCTGAGCAGGGTGCTTCGTTCCTATACCCTGAGGACTAATTATGAGCATCGAATGGAATCTAGTTGCCGATATCGGTGGCACTAATGCACGCTTTTCAGCCATCCCTGTGGGTGAGTTGGAAAGTAGATATGAGTTTCACCACTCGGTACAAGAGCATCCAGAATTTGCCGATCTGCTTAAAGATTTGGTTGTGGAAATTGCAGAGGCTACGGGTTGGGATAATCCCCCAGCCAGTGCCTGTTTTGCGGTTGCCTGCCCAGCAGATGTTGAAGAAATTGCCTTTACTAATAGTCATTGGCATTTCACAAAAGCAGAATTAAAAAAGTTACTAGGCTGTCAAAACCTGCATGTAATTAATGATTTTGAGGCTGTAGCCCACGGTATTACTGAGCTTACTAGTAATGATGTAGTTCAAGTAGGCGGCGGTGAGCCAGTGGCTGATAAGCCCATTGGTATAATTGGCGCAGGAACAGGACTGGGTGTTGCCGGTCTAGTTCCTCTAGATAATGGTTATAAGGTCATTGACTCCGAGGGTGGTCATGCGGATTATCCTCCTACTACAGATCGTATGGCGGCAGTAGTCGGCGTATTGCGAGAAGAGTACGGGCGAGTGTCTCTGGAACGACTGCTTTCAGGCAAGGGTATTTTTAATATCTACAGATCACTTTGTACCATTAACAATATTGAACGAGACTACGAAACACCCGCAGAGGTTGCTGCTGCAGCTGAGCAGGGTAACGATGAATTAGCCCTTCAGGCATTGAATATGTTTTGTTCGGGCATGGGCAGCGCATCAGGTAATTTAGCGCTGACCTACGGTGCCAAAGGCGGTATTTATATTGCTGGTGGTGTAGTGCCAAAATTTATAGATTTTTTTATTAATAGCGATTTTCGTCACAAATTTGAAGAAAAAGGTCGCTTCGTAAGTTATTTAAAGCCGATTCCCATTTATATTGTAGTTAGAGAAAATCTTGGGCTACTGGGTGCGGCCAAAAAACTGAAACAAAGTTAAGGAGTTACAGGTGCAAAAAATGTTAGCGGGAAATCCAGTTATCCCAGTAATCACACTGGATCAAGTAGAAGACGCAGTACCATTAGCTGAAGCATTGGTAGCAGGTGGCCTAAAAGTATTAGAGGTTACATTGCGCACAGAAGCAGCCGTAGAAGGTATTCGTCAGATTATTAAACATGTACCTGAAGCTATTGTTGGCACCGGCACAGTTTGCAGTGTTGAGCAAATCAAGTTATCTGAAGACCTAGGCTGTCAGTTTATGATCTCGCCAGGTGCTACGGACAATTTACTTAATGTTGGTGCAAAGTCATCAGTTCCTTTTTTGCCGGGCATCTCTACTGTAAGCGAATTAATGCGTGGTATGGAATACGGTCTGAAAGACTTTAAATTCTTTCCCGCAGAGGCCGCCGGTGGTGCGCCAGTGATGAAAGCCATGGCTGGACCGTTTCCCAATATTAAATTCTGCCCTACGGGTGGCATTGGTCTCGGTAATGCAATGGATTACCTGACTCTACCCAATGTATTATGTGTGGGCGGATCATGGATTGCTAAGCCAAAAGACATTAGAGAAAAACGCTGGTCAGAGATTGAAAAGTTAGCAAAAGAAGCAGCGGCATTGGTGTAATAAGTAAAAGAATATAAGTGGTACTAGATTACCGAGGTATATGATGAGTAGTAGCAAAATTGATTTAGTTTTATTTGGGGCGCGAGGCGATCTTTCGCGTCGAAAACTCTTTCCTGCGCTCTATCAATTAGATAAAGCCGATCTTCTAAGTGATGACACTCGCATCGCTGCAGTTGCACGTCAAGAGCTAGAGACTGTGGATTTTGTCGAGCAAATGGGTGAAACACTTAAAACTAATCTCGGCAAAGACTGGGATGACAAGATTTGGTCTAGGTTTAAAAAACGCATCGAATATATCCGCATTGAATTTTCTGAGAAAGAGCAATTCAATGCCTTGCGTGAATGGTCGGACGACAGCCGTACGCTTATTTTCTACATGGCAACACCGCCCAGTATGTTCGGAATTATTTGCAAACATTTAGATGAAGCAAATTGCATCGACTCAAAGTCGCGTATTGTTTTAGAGAAGCCTATTGGCCATGATCTAAAAAGCTCTAAAGAAGTAAATGATACGGTTGGAGAATTTTTCTCTGAAAGCAGCATTTACCGCATCGATCACTACCTAGGCAAAGAAACCGTGCAAAATCTTCTTGCTCTACGTTTTGCTAACCGCCTTATCCATTCACAGTGGGATAATAGCTGTATTGATCATATTCAAATAACAGCGGCAGAAACTGTAGGTATTGAAGGCCGTTGGACCTACTATGATGGTGTGGGTCAGTTGCGTGATATGGTGCAAAACCACCTATTGCAGCTACTTAGCATGGTTGCTATGGAGCCACCTAATAAAGTTGAAGCTGATGAAATTCGCGCTGAAAAAGTTAAACTTTTGCGTGCTATGACCCCGATTAATCAAGATAACGTAGCCGATCAAGCGGTCCGCGGTCAGTACTCAGCGGGCTCTATCTCAGGTGATCCGGTGGTTGGCTACATGGAAGAAGAGGGTGCTGCCGAAGACAGCAGTAATACCGAAACCTTTGTTGCACTTAAAGTCTTTGTTGATAATTGGCGCTGGGCCGGCGTACCGTTCTATCTTCGAACCGGTAAGCGTATGAAAGAAAAAGTCACTCAGATTGTGATTACCTACAAAGAAAATCCTCATGCAATTTTTTCTGAAGATGATTCAGAAGCAAACAACCGTCTGGTTATTCGTCTTCAGCCCAATGAGGGTATTCAGCTAGAGATGCTGTCTAAGAAGCAATGTATGAAAGAGCGTTCTAGTTTAGAAAAACGAACGTTAAACCTCGATTTTCTCGATCCAAATGAAGACGGCAGAATCGTCGATGCCTACGAACGATTACTGCTGGAAGTTTTAAATGGTGATCAGTGGCTCTTTGTAAGCCGTGATGAAGTTGAAGCCTCATGGCAGTGGTGTGATGACCTTCTGCAGGCATGGGATGATAAAAAAGTGGGTACAAAATCTTATAGTGCTGGATCATGGGGTCCCGCCAAGTCGGAATCTTTGATTGAAAAGGATGGTCGCAGCTGGTATTTGGTTTAAACAGATTTCTATTTAATAGAAAAAGATTTTAATACGAAAAGATTTTAATAGGAAAATATTGTGGAACTAAAACAATTCGAAAATACCTCTGCACTGGATATGTCACTTGCTGATGAAGTCAGTGATCGCCTTAGACAGTCCATTCAAAAGCAAGGGCAAGGTTCCCTGGTTTTGTCAGGTGGCAGAACGCCAATGGGCTTCTTTCATCAGCTGTCTCAGCAGGTCTTGGATTGGTCAAAGGTCACAGTAACATTGGCTGATGAGCGTTGGGTTAACGCTGATCACAAGGATAGTAACGAAAAGCTGGTTAAAGAAAATTTATTAATCAATGAAGCCCATTGTGCAAAATTCTTATCTCTAAAGAATTCAGCCGAAACCGCAGTCTCAGGTGAAGCCGAACTTGAAGCAGAATTATCAAAGTATGATCAGTTTACCGTGGTTATTTTGGGTATGGGTGACGATGGCCATACTGCATCATTGTTTCCTGGCGCTGATGCCCTATCCGCTGGATTGGCACTTGATTCCGGAAGAAGCTGTATTGCCGTAACACCAACAGAAGCCCCTCATGAGCGTATTAGCATGACTCTACCACGCCTTTTAAACACTGAGCGCCTCATTGTGCATATCAGTGGTCAAAACAAGCAGAAGGTACTAGATCAGGCGAATGCAGGTAATAATGTAGAAGAATTGCCAATTAGAGCGATTCTTCAGCAGACTCAGGTGTCAGCCACCGTGTTTTGGGCAATATAAATACAAAAGAAAGGCAGAAAGAATAGTAAAGCAGGAAATGTTAAAAAAGAAATATAAAGCCCTCGGTCAGAAAAACCGAGGGCTTTTTTTATCTAACGTATTTCGTCGCCAACGCGAACAATCTTGAGCGTATTAGTACCACCTTGAACATTCACAAAATCACCCTTAGTGATAAGCACTAAATCACCATCAGAAATAGCATCATATTCACGCAGTTTCTCAACAGCTAGATGATTAATATCTGAAGGATTCAGTGTTGATGTTTCAAAAGGCACTGGTACAACACCTTTGTAGAGCGCAGTGATTTCACAGGTACCCGCCTTTTCAGCAAAGGCATAAATGGGCAATGAAGAAGTAATTCGTGACATTAGCAGAGGTGTATACCCAGTTTCTGTCATGCAGATAACCGCTTTAACACCCTTAAGGTGGTTGGCAGCATACATAGCTGAAAATGCAAGAGACTCATCAATTCTTTCGAATGTTTCATCAATTCTATGACTAGAGCGCTGAGTCAGAGGGTGCTTTTCAGCGCCTTCAATTACTCTAGCCATAGCAGTTACTGTTTCAACAGGATAGCTACCCACCGCAGTTTCAGCAGAAAGCATCACAGCGTCAGTGCCATCTAAAACAGCATTGGCCACATCAAATACTTCAGCGCGAGTCGGTGTTGGCGCACTGATCATAGATTCCATCATCTGAGTTGCCGTTATAACCACCTTGTTAGCAGCCATGGCAGCTTCAATCAATTGCTTTTGAACAGCAACAAGATTGGCATCACCAATTTCTACACCCAAATCGCCACGTGCAACCATAACGCCATCAGAAGCCTCAATAATACCTGGCAAAAACTCATCGGTAATAGCTTCAGCGCGTTCAACCTTAGCGATAATATGAGCCGAGCTGCCAGCGTCCTTAAGAAGCTTTCTGGTCAGTTCAACATCAGCTGCGGCACGCACAAAGGAAATGGCTAAATAATCAGTATTTAAAGCAGCAGCTGTTTTTATATCGGCTTTATCTTTAGGTGTTAAGGCATCAGCGGATAAACCGCCACCAAACTTATTAACCCCTTTTTTACTAGATAATACACCACCCTGAACTACCTTACAGCGTGCTAACGTGGATGTTTTTTCTAGGATGTCAAAGGTCATTCGACCATCATCTAGCAATAAAACATCTCCAGCATTCATATCTTCCAGTAGTTCCTGTTCGATATAGACTGCACCCTGATGTCCTGCTTCTTTATCCATATTGCTATCAAGGCTGAAAATATCACCTACAGCGAGATCAATTTTCGCGTCGTCAGTGAAACTGCCGATACGGATTTTTGGTCCCTGCATGTCACATAAGATGCCAACAGGTGTGTTCAGTGACTTTGCAATACGTCTAATGGTATGTGCACGCTCGGTATGCTCTTCAGCACTACCATGAGAAAAGTTTAACCGGAAAACATTAACACCTGCCTGAATAAGATTAGTCAGGTTAGTATCATCACTGCTTCCAGGCCCTAATGTAGCAAGGATTTTGGTTCTTCTTGGCATATATAAATTATTCCGCGTTTAGGAGTACAAGGCTATTATCAAGCATGCGGTTTGAGAAACCCCATTCGTTATCATACCAAGCCATCACCTTAACCATAGAACCATTCACTCGAGTCTGCAGAGAATCAAAGTTGCTAGAGTAAGCGATATGATTAAAGTCAGCAGAAACGAGCGGTTGGTCGCAGTAGCTTAGTACTTTGCCCAGTTCGCCTTCAGCTGCAGTTTTAAGTACCTGATTGACTTCTTCAACCGAGGTTTCGCGACCTGCGTTAAACACTAAATCAACCAGTGATACATTAATTGTTGGTACCCGAACAGCCATTCCATCGAGCTTGCCAGCTAATTCAGGAATAACATCAGCAATAGCAACAGCAGCACCTGTTTTAGTAGGAATCATTGATTGAGTCGCCGAACGCGCTCGATACACATCGGAATGATAAACATCACTCAGTTGTTGATCATTAGTATATGCGTGAACAGTAGTCATATAACCTGACTCAATGCCCATAGCTGCCTGAAGAGGAGCCACAAGCGGCGCTAGACAGTTTGTCGTACATGAAGCATTAGAAATGATTTCATGAGCAGACGTAAGCTGATCGTGGTTAATACCGTGAACAACAGTAGCATCAACACCAGAACCTGGTGCAGAGATAATTACTTTCTTAGCACCGCCTGCAATGTGCAGCGCTGCCTTATCTCTTTTAGTGAACACGCCAGTACATTCGAGAACCACATCAACTCCAAGGTCACCCCAGGGTAAGTTGGCAGGATCGCGTTCACAGAACCATTTAATTTCATCGCCATTTACAGTCATTTTATTTTCACCAATTTCAACCTGCTGGTTGAAACGGCCATGCACTGAATCAAACTGAAGAAGATGGGCGCTGATATCTACGTTACCTAAATCATTAACTGCGACAATTTGCAGTTTGTCATGAAGTTCAGGACGCTCGTAATAAGCTCTGACAATATTGCGACCAATGCGGCCAAAACCATTAATGGCTATTTTGAACATAAGAGGGAAACCTTGCTTTGTAGTAAAATTACAAAAATTATAATTTTTCGGGGCATTTTAATCAATTGATAAGCGTATTTTTTGCTTATAATTACAAAAAGAGTACCGATTTAGTTAATTTAGAGGCTCTTTTGGGAATTTTTGAGTTAATTGCATCAAAAAATTGATAACCAATGGATGTGGTCTTATCAGTATTTTTTGGATCTAGAGTATAACAGAGTCCAATATCACTTAAAGGAATAAGTATGAGTCAAATGAATAAAGTGGCAGCCTGGTCAAGCGAATTAAACCTCATTTGCGAGATGCGTTCAGCACTATCCCATTTAAACAAAACTGAAAAAAAAATCGCTCAAAATATTCTTGCTGATCCTGAGGCGGCAACCCAAAAAAGTATTGCTGTTTTAGCTAAAAATTCAGGTGTCAGTGAGCCCAGTGTCAATCGCTTTTGTAAGCGTTTTGATACGACAGGGTTTCCAGATTTTAAGCTTAAGTTAGCCAAAGCAGCGGTCAGTGGTATCTGGGAAACAGTTCATCCGGTAAAGCCTGAAGACGACACCGGAAAATACACCACTAAAATCATTAACAATACGATTGCCAATTTAATGGCTTTTAAACAATCAGTGAGCTATCAGCAAATACAGTTAGCAGTAGACGCGCTGATTCGCGCAAAAAGAATATTTATTGTTGGGCTAGGTGGTTCCTCTGCAACGGCCAGGGATGCAGAATGTAAGTTCTTACAGTCGGGCTTATCTGCTTGCTATCCCGTTGATCTAATTATGCAGCGTATGGTTGCCTCTAATTACGCTGTGGGGGATCTCTATTTTTTAATCTCTCAAACGGGCGAAACTAAGGAAATTATTGAAGTTGCTGAATTGGCAAAATTGAATAATGCACCCGTCATCTGTTTGGCACCTGAAATGAGTCGGCTGTCTAGATTATCAACATTGAAGTTACAGATAGTAAGGGTTAATTCCCTTGATCGATTAAGTTTCTCGTCCCAAGCCACCTATCAGGTTATGCTACATATATTAGCGGCTGGTATAAGTGTGCAAAAAAAATACAACGGCTAGAATTTTAAATAAGGATTGTTTTAAAGAATGCTATAAAGTTATTTAATAGGTAATTAATTGTGGTTAATACTAATGTATTTGATTCAATTCTGTTTAGTTTTCGTTAAAAATCAAGCATTTGGTTGTTCTGAGTCATTAAAGTAAATAAACTCAAGAGATGGAGTATTTTCAATGGTAGGTGTATTTAATGTCTAATGAAGCGGTTTACCCAGTTCCTGAAAAATGGTCTGGTGATGCCTGGATTGATGCGGACCGTTATCAGGTGTTGTATCAACAATCATTGGACAATCCAAATGATTTTTGGGCGCAACAATCGGACCAATTTCTAACCTGGGAGAAGCCATGGGAAACGTTGAATTCTGCGGATTTTTCAAAAGCTGAAGCTGCGTGGTTTGTGGGCGGAAAATTAAATGTCACGGTCAACTGTATCGATCGACACCTTGAAAGTCATGCAGATCAAACGGCTATTATTTGGGAAGCCGATGACCCTACTGATCATATTGAAATTACCTATGCTGAGCTACATAAGCAGGTTTCTAAGTTTGGCAATTTATTACGTGACCTTGGAGTAAAGAAGGGAGATCGGGTTTGTATTTACATGCCTATGATTCCTGAGGCTGCCTATGCCATGTTGGCCTGTGCCCGAATTGGTGCAATTCACTCGGTAGTCTTTGGTGGCTTTTCGCCGGAAGCGCTCAAGGATCGAATTCTGGATTGTGATTGTCATGTGGTTATCACAGCGGATGAGGCTGTTCGCGGCGGAAAAAAAATACCTCTAAAACAGAATGCCGATAAGGCCATTGAGAACTGCCCCGATGTTCGCCACTGTGTTGTAGTTAAAAGAACAGGCGCGTCTATTGATTGGAGTGAATCCCGAGATATTGACTACAATCAAGCGATAGAAAAGATTTCGGCTGACTGTGATCCTGAGTGGATGGATTCCGAAGATCCTTTATTTATTCTTTATACCTCTGGATCAACGGGCAAACCTAAGGGTGTTGTGCATACTACTGCTGGCTATCTTCTGATGACAGCCATGACGCATAAGTATACATTCGATTATAAGCCCGGCGATGTCTACTGGTGTACAGCTGACGTAGGCTGGATTACCGGACATAGTTATATACTCTATGGGCCACTGTGTAATGGTGGGACAACTCTAATGTTTGAGGGTGTACCAACCTATCCTGATGCCTCCAGATTCTGGCAGGTAATTGATAAACACAGGGTTAATCAATTTTATACAGCGCCAACTGCCATTCGCGCTCTAATGGGAGCGGGCAATCAATTTGTTGAGCAAACCTCGCGCAGTTCATTAAAGTTATTAGGTACTGTGGGTGAGCCCATAAACCCAGAGGCATGGGAATGGTATTACCGCGTTGTAGGTGAGCAAAAATGCCCCATAGTGGACACCTGGTGGCAGACTGAAACCGGTGCTCACATGCTCACGCCATTACCTGGGGCTATGGCCATGAAGCCTGGCTCAGCGACGCTTCCTTTCTTTGGTGTTGAACCTGTTCTACTCGATACCGACGGCAATGAAATACAGGGTGAAGGTGAAGGCCTACTCATGATTAAGCGATCATGGCCCAGCCAAATAAGGTCAGTATTTAATAATCACCAGCGTTGTATTGATACCTATTTTAAAGATTACCCAAATTATTATCTTACAGGTGATGGCGCTAGAAGAGATAAGGATGGTTACTTTTGGATTACCGGTCGTGTAGATGATGTGTTAAATGTATCCGGGCATCGACTGGGTACCGCCGAAATTGAAAGCGCTCTAGTTTTGCATGAAGCAGTGGCTGAAGCAGCAGTAGTTGGCTTTCCTCATTCTATTAAGGGGCAGGGTGTTTTCTGTTTTGTCACATTGATGAACAACATTTGCCCAACGGATGATTTGAAAATGGAATTGAGCGGTCTATGTGCCTCTGAAATTGGCCCTATTGCCAAGCCTGATGAAATTCACTGGACAGACGCATTGCCTAAAACGCGCTCTGGAAAAATTATGCGACGAATTTTGAGGAAGTTAGCGGCGGGCGAGATAGATGAGTTGGGTGACATCTCAACGCTTGCCGACCCCCCTGTGGTGGACGACTTAATTGCTAGCATCAAGTCGAAAATAGGTTAATGGTCAGTAGGATAGTGATATTCAATAATAAATTTAAATGGAAATTGCCACTCTCAGATGTGGTGTTTTAAATGGTATGTATATAATATTATGGAAAGTTAAGGGAATGAATCTATGAGTAAAACAGATATAAGTCAGCGATTGGCTAGACTAATGCGTGAACACGGAGTATCCCAGAGTGGATTATCGAGAGGTTGTTGTGTCCCGCAGCCAACAATAAACCGAATCCTAAATGAAAAAACTAAGGAGCCACGTCGTGAGTCCGTTATTAGGATTGCTGGTTTCTTTAATGTAACCCCTGAATCGCTTTATCAAGAATCCAATGAGGTTCGAGAAGAAAGCGATGCAGTGGCAAGAGTATACGATCAATTTAAATCACTCCGACCCAACCAGCAAAAAAAGGTTATCGGATGGGTTATGAAAGACCTTGAGAGCGATTAACATTATCTCTAATGGTCGATATAACCTTTTCTCTGTCTTCTGGGGCTAGTTGATTTAAGTAATCTCTTAAACCTGCTAGTCCTAGTTCAAATGCCTTTTCTAATTGATTGACTGCTTGGTCCATCATAGGATCTTCGACTTCAATTCTATTCACTATTGACTGAGATGGCGATCCATTGTTAAAGGTATCCATACTTTTATCCCTTTTCTTTTTACATTATTGGTTTCAATCTGAGCAAACTAAATAATTAGTTGAAACGATTTAGAAGCCACATATCTTTAATTTAGTATAATTTATAATCAATTTGTATAACCTATAGGTACTAATACTTTAGTATTAGGCTATATCTGCTAAACAAAACCAATAAAACAGCATTCTATTGCAAGCTATACTTACGTAATGCTAGAATCAATCTTGCCTAAGGGGCGGTTTTAAAAAAACCTGAGAAGCACCCTTTGAACCTGATCCGGATTATGCCGGCGTAGGAATAGGAATTTAGTTAGCCCTCCACCTCGTCTTTTGATTCCGGGTCTCCTTAACCAACTGTTATTGAGGCTCAACCATGAAATCTTTGTTACAAAACTCACGCATATTATTTTTATTTTCTGCTGTATTTTCTGCTGTATTTTCGGCTAGTACTTATGCCGATAAAAATATCCAAGAAATTATCGTCACTTCTGATTTTAGAGAAGGACTGTTAAAGAATATTCCAACCAGTATTTCGGTGATTGATGCTGAAGTTATTAGTCAGCGAAATAGCAACCACTTAGAGCAAATATTGGCCTTAGCGCCCAATGTTAACTTTGCGGCTGGTGCGTCCAGGGGGCGCTATTTCCAGATTCGTGGCATTGGCGAACGCAGCCAATTTGTTGATCCGTTAAATCCCTCGGTGGGCACCTATGTAGATGGTATCGACTTTACTGGTTTTGGTGGAGCGGCAACATTGCTTGATATAAATCAGGTTGAGGTGCTGCGCGGATCTCAGGGTACAAGATTTGGCGCTAATGCATTAGCAGGTGTTATTAATCTTAAAACCGCGGATCCCAGTTCTGAATCACAGGGCTATGCAAAAACCTCGATGACTAGCTATCGGGGCAGAAATCTAGAAACAGCTATTGGTGGTGCACTGAACGACCAATGGTTGTATAGAGTAGCTGCCGGTAAAACCCTATCTGATGGTTTTATTAGTAACACCACATTAGATCGAAAAGATACCAACAATATCGATGAATTGACATCTAGGTTAAAGCTACGTTATTTGGCGGCTGATAATTTAACCGTTGATTTTACGGCACTGCATTTGGATATTGATAACGGCTATGACGCATTTTCTCTGGATGAAAACCGCAATACTTTGTCTGATGAGCCCGGGCATGATCGACAAGACACCTCAGCTTTTGCGATTAATTCGAATTGGACTGTCTCTGATGTGTTAAGTGTGAATTCAATTTTTACAACCAATCGATCTGATACTGAATACAGCTTTGATGAGGATTGGGCTTATCTTGATCTTTGGCTAAATAATATGGATGGCGAGGATGCCGAGGAGTACCAAGGGTTTGATAGTTATCAGCGTAATCTCTCTCGGGATTCAGGAGAAATAAGATGGTTATCTGGCCCCAGTGGAAAAATACTAAATAGTGACTGGTTAGTAGGGGTCTATCGTCAAATTTCTACGATTAGGCTATTAAGAAGTTATGTTGGAATTTACCGTGGTTACTTTGATGACGTTGATCCAACAGAGTATGTAAATTGGGATACACCCACAGAATGGGGGCTTTTTGATAGCCAATATGATACTGCAACGACTTCTGTGTTTGCTCAAGCAAAAACCCCTCTAACAGATAATCTTAATCTAACTTCTGGTTTGCGCTATGAATCTTGGAAATCTGAATATTCTGATAGCAATGCTATTGCAGGTAAAAATAGTGAAAACCTATTGGGTGGTAAGTTAGCGCTGGAATTAACTACTGATACTGAGAACTTATTGTTTGCTAGTTTAACGAGAGGCTATAAGGCGGGTGGTTTTAATTCTGAGGAAAAATTACCCTCTGAGCAGTATCGCCAATTTGATACCGAGTATCAGTGGAACTATGAAGTGGGCGCTAAACTTTATTCCCCATCCGGTACTCTCTCGAATAGCATTACCGCGTTCTATGCTGATCGTAAAGACTTGCAACTTAAGTCCTCAACCTATGATGAAAGCCAAAATAAATGGATAGAATTTGTTACCAATGCAGGAACGGGCTATAGCTATGGCGTTGAATGGGAAGTCACCTGGCAGCCGCAGGACAATTTGCGAATTGCTTCAAACTTGGGTCTGCTTAAAACCAAAATTACTAAGCATGATAATTCCGACCCAGATGCGTTTAATCTAAAAGATCGTGAAGTGGCTCATGCGCCCGAATATAGCTTTGCCACCTCGGTGCAATATGACCTAACCAAAAATTTAACCGCGACTCTAGAGCTTGAGGGTAAGGATAGTTTTTATTATTCCGATTCTCATAATTTTCAATCCCAAGCCTATAAGCTCGTTAATGCGAGACTAGCCTATCAAACCAATGGCTATCAAGTAACTGCTTATATCAATAATGCCACTGATAAAGACTATGGTGTGCGTGGATTCTCTGGGTGGGATGCCGATCCTCGATCGGGTGAAGGTTTTGATGAACAATCCTATCAACAACTTGGTGCGCCAAAAGTTATTGGTTTATCGCTTCGAGCGGATTTCTAAACCGATTTAATTTTTAGGGAACCGAATATGCAAGTAACAATTGACGTCAGTATGTACCCC
>JABBBH010000046.1 GCA_018607525.1 SAR92 clade bacterium | reverse complement strand
CCGGACTCATCATTGGCTAAACGCTTACTATTTGATAGGGTCAAGACTGCAACCTTAAAATAACTCTTGCTAGGCGACATACCTAAGCACCCAATTTGAGAGATAACAGTGGGGATAAATAGGCGGCGTTCTTAAGATGAAAATCTCTTATGGCAATAATAAGATGAGCAGCCCTTCTATCATTATGCTGGTTTGTTGCCAAACCCCATTGATTACAGGCTAGTTTACTTAGGTCCTCAACTAAATCCTCTTGATCATTAGCCGCAAGAGCCCAGTTGTATATAACCGGCATGTATTGCTCATAGCGATTTGTTGTGTCGGATTCAGCTAAATCCATGGGGTCCCATTGATTAGAAACCACATCACTGATTGAGCGATATAGTGTATTACTGTTCATGCAGGTATCCTTACCCATAGTAACATCCATCTCCTTATTAACTTTGCCAAGCACTGTTTAATTCAGCCATTAAAAACATCAGGCTTACTTAAAGCTAGACCATATTGCTACTGTTGGCAAACTTACATAGGTATATTTAGCTAATAGATTTACTAATAAATAAAAATTACATGTCTAATCAGTTTAAGCTCATTTGAAGCCAAAAAAAATGCACCCTTTAGGATGCATTTTTACTCTTGAAGAATTTAAGCTGTATAAGCTAGAACTTGCTAGGGAGTACTGGTAGCCACTTCATCCCAGGTAGAAGAAAATACAGTTTCGCCATTAATATAGAAAATAGACTCTCCATGAAAAAATGAACGCTGACGGTCATTGTTCCACCAGCCACGGCTTTGTCCGGACATGAAACCTACATTATCTATAGTTGCCGAATCCGCTTGATCCTTATTACCTATTCTGAACAAGTGAAGTTGATTTTCATTCACATAGCCTTGATCAGCTGTCGAATACGAAATAGAAACCGGAACTGAAAAACGGTCGGTACTTTGATCAACTTGCTGATACTGAAATGCATTTCGATTAAATTGTGCGGGTGAATGGCTCCAACTACCTTCAAGCCCATCGCCAATGATAATTTCTTCAACCGAATAGGGTTCATTAGCTGGGGAAACGTTAAATAATTCTAATTTCACCTTACCCTCAATTTGCCCAAGGCCCAATAGAAGATTTTCGTTGACTGGATGTAAGAAATCAGAAAACCCTGGAACTTCGAGTTCTCCAGCAATTTCAGGAGCCTGATGATTCGTGAGATCTATGACGTAGAGTGGGTCTATGGTTTCAAAGGTTACCAAGTAAAGTTTATTGCCAAAAAATCTTACCCCATACAGCGCTTCGTTAGGCTTTCCTATTTCATCGGGGCTCGCACTATTAGGCAATACAGATACCTGGTCAAGGCTATATGAATCAGTTGACTGCTGAAGCACTGTTAATCGATGATCTCGTGCATCTTCGTTATCTCCTGTCCACTGGCTAGTGACTACGCGAACATAACCATTGTGCTCATTGATTCGGAAATCAAGCTGACCACGACCCGTCAGATGCCCCTGAACTTCCCCTGAGCCTGTATAGGCAAGATCGGCATCAAGATCGAACTTATGAATAAAACTCTTAGAATTATCACCCCAGCCCTCTTGCTGAATAAAATAGATCGCTTCTTGGCTGACATAAACACCGTTAGTTGACTCAAGATAGCAGACGGAATTTTCTATGGTTTGCTCTGCAACATTAACCGCAACTAAAAGAGTCATAGTTGGGTAGCCGTAACCTGTTGTGGAGGCATCATGATCTTCATTAATCATTAGGCAGTCTGTTGAGTTAAGAAAATCAACGGGTTCATTGTTGATATAGGCTTTAGGAAGCAAATCTTCACTAGTGACATCTTCTAATGCCGATTGATTGCTCTCTGCTTGGTCAAAGGCAGGGTAATCAAAATAACCAGGAATACTGGGTGTATGACGTGCTATAAGATAAACAATATCACCCTTTTTACGACTGGTAACAAAGCCGCCTTCAAGCTCAAATTCCCATAGTAAATCTGGCTGATGAAGATTATCTGTAACAGAATTATCAGGTATTTCCGATATATCATAAACATCTAGTCCAACGGTTTGATTGCGCCAGGTATAGGGATCCATAAATACATCGCCATACATACCCCACCAACCTGAAGTATCAATGGATACAAGCTGATTTTCAGTGGTATAAAGGCCCTCGATAGTCTTATTATCTTCAATAACAATCTGTGCCACCTGCTCTGTACTGGCTGCGGTGGAATCAGTGGCGAGTATTTTTAAGGTGCGTATTTCTGGGATAATTGGATACATGGGCTCATCCGCTACGACAGGCTCCTCACCCACTTCAATGGCATCATCAAACATAACCATGGGCTCAAAGATAAAGCAGCAGTCGTCATAAAGACTATAGCTGGGTGCAATAAACAGATGCGAACCGTCATACTTTACAAAATCATGCTCATCCACACCCTCTTCAAGAGTATAGGTGGTAGTAAAAGATTCGCCTGCAGATGCGTCAGCACCCGATTCCATCGCCGCATCGCCTGCTGGCATCGCGTCAACGGCAGTGTCTTCCATTTCAGCAATAGCACCGTATCTGCCGTTGTAGCTCTGAGTAAATTGGGTTGTAAATTCTTCCCCACCAGCCATAGGTACCAGTAAGGCTGTTGATTGATTTAAGGATTGTCCAGCTAAACCGGGCATATAGGAGGCCATATACTGTGCAACTTCTAGTGACGAGGTTCTACTTGCCACCTCTGATACTGCCGCATCAATTAGAGAGTCACCAGTCATATCAAATAAATAACGTAGTAATAACAAACCATCGGTTAATGCATCTAGGTTACCATCGGCATCAATGTCTGTAATACCTGCTGATTGGCTCATTACATTGGCCACTTGAGAAGCTGTTAATGAGGCATCAGTGGCTATCACGCCATCGGTAAGCGATTCATCACGCAGACCAAAGGCATACCTAAGTAGGAGTAAACCGTCTGTTAAGGCATCAGCCTGACCATTGCCATCAAAATCCCAGCTATCCACAGCAATTGATTCAACCACTGACAATGGTGCCAACATAGTTGAATGTGCGTAACAATAATAAGAAAGTGTACTACTGTTAAAATTTTCTGGAATAGTTAGGATTAATTGTTCATTGCCAGAAATCGATGCTACACCGCCTACTTCACCACCGGTTCCGTTACTGGTCATTACAACATCTGGATTAGCCTGTTTCCATGCATCGCCAATATTAAATGGATGACCGCTGTCAGTTCGGATAAAAGTATAGGTAGAACCTTTGACAAGGTTAACCGAAAGCGCATCGCCACCGGCTTCGTCTGAGAAGATATAAAAAGGGGAGGCAAACGGATTGTCATTAAGCCGTACATAAAATGTCGAGTCTTCAGCCAAGGTTGGTAGACTAATGAGAGAAAATAGGCCGATAAACCCAATCTTTTTAAGTAAATTCTTACATACGTAAAATGAGCTAAACATTAAAATCACCCCAGAAAATGCCATTTGAATTTTATTCTTATATAGCTCAATTATAGGCTTTTACAAGAAGAATGCTAATAGTAGCTAGAACCGTCGCCATTACTGATTTCAAGACGAGGTTATAACCCGCGATATATGGAATTACTACCGACTAATAAAAACCAATTTCTGCCACCTGTATATCGGCCTGATGATCTCTGCCAAAAGCCACAACACCCAGACTTTTAATACTGGTTGGTTTGACTGAATTGCGAAGCCAACCACTAGAGGGTAAAAAACTGTCCATTGGCAATTGAATCGTCTGCCATGAGTCATTAGCTACAAAATCACTTGAATAATAATGCCATGGCATAAGGGTGCCCGAGGTGCGTAGGTGTATATAATATTTTTCGCTATTACCCCGAACATTAAGATAGATACCCTGTACCTGTTTTTTATCTATATTTTTTACATCGCTTCTAAACTGTATAAACCCACCATTATTCTCAGTACTAACAGCTCCAGTCATATGAGCAAATGTTTGAGAATCTTCTTTTTTGAAGCTTAGTGAACCTTCAGAAACACCACCCATTACCTGATCACTGACATATGACCATTGACTTTGGGCATTGGTATTGAAGTCATGGATGATCATAGGTTCTGCTCCTGCTGGGAGTGAAATAAAGAAGATGTAAACGGCTAGCTGTATTATTTTTCTCATTTTTTGGCTCACTATAATTTATCGATTTTTATATTGAGTTGGGCAGTATCCGCGGGAAACATCGGGGGATCGTTTAGCAAGGTGCTTAGTGTTTCTGCTGGTTACCCTTTCACGCCACAATTTAAATGAGCGAGTCTTTACCTGAGAACGCATAATTTTAATCACAGCAGACTCATTAATACCGAAATTGTGCTCTATGGCTTCAAAGGGAGTCCTATCTTCCCATGCCATTTCGACAATTCGTGATAATTCATCTACAGAAAATTGTTCTTTTCCACTGGCCAAGGGCTTCTCGTATCTTGTATTAATTCATCAATTGTACGAGATAAGTAGGTATTTGTATCAAAGCGATCAATAGGAAACTAGGGTTCCTATTTGTAAAGATGGGCAGATGGGCAAACGGACTAGATAGCGACCATAACCGTTTCAAAATCGAAACGAGGGGATACGTTGCGAGCGATTTCAAAATCGTCTATTGCAATAAAGGAGCCGAGTGCAAAGACCAATGCTAGATAGCTGGGGAACATAGTTATTTCTGTGTCGATAAAACTTAGAATAGGTGTATGCAATGATTATACAACCACTCCAATTTTAAACTAATGCAATATATGGATAACTGGAATTACTTCTATTTATATCCATGCTCGTTCAATAAATATATACTTTGGAAATGAGAGATAATATTCATAAATGCCAACACATAACGGCATGAATAAGAAAAAACCCGACATTTAGACTGTTGATTAAAGTTAATTCATCTTACTGAACACTCAGAAAACTCTATGCGGAGTCCTGCTAGCTAATGACATACATTATTAATTTATTTTGTTTATTTCGTAATCTGTTGATTATTGTTAGCTTAACAACGCTGCTTAATAGTAATGTTAATGCCGTTGTTGAAAATTCTAGTCAAGCAAATGCAATAATAATTGGTGACTGGCAAATAGCGCCAAAGGCTTACGCTTTTTATGTTGGGCCGAATCAAGGAAGCTCAACCTGGTGGTTCAATGAGCTTTCACATGTCAGTAAAAGATCTTGCTTTTTTGATGACATCTTTAGATTTAATAACGATGGTAGTTTTGAAAATGTTATGGATGGCCTTACTTGGCTTGAAGACTGGCAAAACCCAGCTGGCGATAGCTACTGCGGCACACCCCAAACACCGTACAACGGTTCCACTGCAGGGCAATGGACGATTAATTCTCAAGCAACCTCTTTAACCATAAGTGGCGTTGGTGCTCATGTCGGGTTACCAAAAGTAATTAATGGCAGTGAGATTGATAATACCAATAATGCCCCCTCTTCTATTACCTATACCATTAGTGAGCTTACTGACAGTCAAATGACCCTGGATATTAGTGTTGGCTTTGGCTGGTGGGGTTTCGAGTTAATAAAGGTTTCAACAGATAGCGATAATGATGGCTATACCGATGCAGTGGATGCCTTTCCATCTAACCCTAGCTACCATTTAGACTCAGATAATGATGGTATGGCCAATAGTTGGGAACAGCAGTATGGATTAAATTATTTAAATCCTGGTGATGCTAACAGTGATTTAGATAACGATAATATTTTAGCCATTGATGAATTTTTAAATGGCACTGTCCCCAGTGCTAGTTTAGATATTGATGGTAATGGTTCATTTGATGCCCTTACCGATGGACTTTTGATACTAAGGTCATTGTTTGGAATAGAGAATGACTCGCTGACCTCTGGTGCAATTGGCAACAACAGCATCTACAGCAGTGCTACAGAAATTCAGGCACGCATAAGCTCTATTCATTCTAGTCTTGATATTGATAACAATGGGGAACTTGATGCACTCACTGATGGACTAATCATTCTGCGCTATTTATTTGAGATGCGATCAAACTCACTTATAGATGGCGTTATTAGCCCTACTGGCAACCGCTCTAATCTTGAAGACATTCTGACTTATTTTGATATTTTGATACCCGCTGACTCAGACAACGACGGTGTATTGGATGTATTTGATTTGTTTCCTAATGACCCAACCAAGATTGTAGACGAGGATACCTCAAGCCCTCCAGAACCTGAGCCTATTACTGTTCCTTACGATACACCAAGTCAGGGATTACTTGATGGTACGTCAATCTGGCAATTACCTAATTCACCGGATGGCGATCGCCCAGACCAATGCTGGCTAGCAGTTGGCTCGGATGCCGACGGCGAAATTTATATATCGGGGCATGATCATAGCCAAAATTCTATGATGTATCGACTTTTTCAAGAAGATCAAACCCTTCGATACATTGGTGATGCTCGGACGGCATCTCAAGCAGTTAATAACTGGGAAAATGGCGAAACGGCAGAAAAATTTCATACCCGCCCTATTCATCATAATGGTCAGGTCTATGTGGCAACCTTGGATAGCTCTGACATGAACAATAGCTACCTTAATACCCGAGGATTCCACTGGTATGGCTATGATATCGAGGCTGAAGCCTTTTCTGATTTAAGTGCTAATGAACCCAATGGTGTAGGTGGTGATCATTTACAAATAGTTACTATCCAAAAGGACCCGGTTAATAATCTTTTGTACGGCATGACTATTCCCGAAAACAAACTAGTTCAATATGACATAGAAACTGGTCAAACCACGGTTTTAGGCAAGCCCTCTGCTTGGCAGGGTTATTTTTACAGCAATCGTTATATGTGGGTAGACTCGAGAGGTCGTGTTTATATAAGTGGCGGCTCTTCAAGAAACCAATGGAATCAAGGAGAGTCCTCAAACGTATTCGACCATATTTGGTTTTATGACCCTGATACAGGTTTTGGAGAATTACAAAACTTTGCATTGCAGGGGCCCAATGCGATGGAAGTTGGTCAATGGGAGCGATCCAATGAGCGTCTTTATGTAAGTGATGATCAGGGTCATATTTACCGCTTTACTGATGCCAATAGTAGCTGGGAGTTTTTGGGCAGACCCGGATTTTCTTCTTCACTTAAAACCTGGATCTTTCAGCTATCTGCTGATGAGGAAAAAATTTATATTGGTCTAAGCGACGGCAATCAACCCAATGCTATCTATGAATACGATATTGCCACTGGCACTTCATTTGAGCTTCTTAAAATTAGTGATCTAGACAACCAGGCTGCAATTGAAGACTTTATTACGGGCTACGATTCTTGGGACAGTCAGGGCAGTTTTTATATCTCAAACTTTAGTATGTACGATGGCGATAATACCTTTATGCTAGGTATTAATCCCGTCCGTATTAAAGTTGCCAAAGGCATTCTGCCAGAACTCGTCCAGGTGACAGCTCAGGCCGGTAATAATGGAATTACAATTAACCGTTCAGGCCAAACAACCTCGAGTTTAGAGGTTTTGTATGCCATAAACGGCTATGACATTGCAAATAAGCTAGTTGCTACAACTCATGGAATACTGACGCTTTCAACAGGCCAAGCAAGCTTAGCCATAGATCCAGATAATCTCTCTCAGCCCCAAGATGGCTCAATTATAAAAAGAGAATTTATAATCATTCCTGATGGTAATGATTATATTACGGGTGAGCAGCGAGAAGTTGAACTTTCAAACTAATAAATAATAGGCTTAACAGAAAAGCTTAGCATTTGGTGATGAGTGCCCCCTATATCTAATTCTTAGCAATTAAGTATTTTTTAATGCTTATTTAGTTTAGTATTGTTAAAAATTAAACAATAGGTATGGGCGTATGTCTTCATTAAAAAGAGCATTTTTAAGTTGCTTTGTAATAACCATTCTGGGTTTTACATCACAAGTTAAAGCAACAGATCTAAGTTGGGACGTGGACTCTGATGGCAATATAGATGCATTAACCGACGGTTTATTACTACTTAGGTATACCTTTGGCTTAAGAGACAGTGACCTTACCAGTGGAGCTATTTCAACCGATACTCCCCTATCCCCCTCAGCTGTTGAAACTCGTATTGAATCGATGCTGCCTATTGCCGATATAGATGGTAGTGGTGAAATTGATGCGCTTACCGATGGTTTAATTATTCTACGCTACCTATTTGATATTAAAGATGAGTCGTTGATTAGTGGTGTGGTAGCAGATAATGCAACCAGATCGTCCTTACTAGAAATCAGTCAACACCTTATTAATCATATGCCTGGCATACATACTGGCGGTCTACCTAATAGCCTAATCATTAACGAAGCAGTTTCATCAAATTCTAGCTTTGAGGATGAAGATGGAGATAGCCCAGATTGGTTTGAACTTTTTAATAACAAATCCACAGCCATAGACTTAAGCGGCTGGACTGTGACTGATGATGAAGATAAACCCACTAAGTGGGGTTTTCCAGACATTCAAATTGGTGCGGGTGAATACCTGCGAATTTGGGCATCTGATAAAGATAAAGCCAATGGCGGTCACTACAAAACTCTAATTAACCAGGGTGATAGTTTTCGCTATCTAGTACCAGCATCTAACCCTTCAGGTAATTGGACAAACCTGTCATATGATGATGACAGCTGGCAGCTAGGCAATAGCGGTTTTGGCTATGCCGATGGCGATGATGAAACTCAGATCGACTCGGGTATAAGTTCTGTTTATGTCAGGAAGTCATTCACTATAACTAACCTAGAGCTAATGACTGAGCTCTGGTTTGATATAGATTTCGATGACGGTTTTGTTGCCTACATTAATGGTACTGAAATCGCGAGATCAAATATTTTAGGCGCATCACCCAGCTTTGATGCGGTGACAGTCACCGACCGTGAAGCAACAATGTATCAAAGCGGTACGCCGGTCAGATTTCCAGTGAATGATTTCGAAACGCTTTTAACCAATGGTGAAAATATTCTCAGTATTCAGGTTCATAATCATAATACTAATTCATCGGATCTAAGCCTGATACCCTTTCTTTCCGCTTTTTATTCAGGCACCACAACTGATGGTATAGCGCCGCCAGCGATTCTGGGATTTCAGGATCCCAGTTTGCATACCAATTTCAAACTGTCATCAAAAGGAGAAACGCTGGTTATTTATGATGATAGTGGCGATCAGGTTGGCTTCTTAGAGGTTGCAGGCATATCCTCTGATAATAGTGTTGGTCGCTCTTTAAACAATGGCGATACTGTTTACTATGCTGCGCCCTCCCCTGGTAGCGAAAACCCAAATACACAGTTTATCGGTATTATCGAAAGCGAAATTGCTTTTTCCCATGATGGAGGTGAGTTTTCAGGTCAAAGTATAAGTATTAACGGTGCTGAAGCAGATGAGCAGATTCGTTACACCCTTGACGCAACAGTGCCCACTGAATCTTCTGCAGTCTATTCCACCCCAATTACTATTAGCGACAATACGGTAATTAGAGCCAAAATATTTAAAGCTAACCATATACCCTCGCGGACTGAGAGTAGGACCTATATCACCAATACTGATCACGCATTGCCAATTGTGACACTGGTTTCAAATCCTGATAATTTCTTCGATGTAAATCAGGGGCTTTATGTCTATGGTCCTGAGGGTAATTATGACCCGTACATTTTACCCTTCTTTGGCGCTAACTTTTGGAATGACTGGGAGCGCGATGTTCATTTCTCATTCTATGAACCTAATGGAGAATTGGGCGTAGCACTTGATGCAGGCGTTAAAATATTTGGTAATTGGAGCCGTGGTAATGATCAGCGTTCCATGTCAATTTTTGCCAGAGGTCGCTATGGCTTTAGCGATATTGAATACCCTATCTTTCCACAATTAGATTACGATAAATTTGAAGCTATTGTTTTAAGAAGCTCCGGCAACGACTGGATGAGAACCAATATCAAAGACGTAATTGCCACAAGCTTAATGGATGGTAGCGGCATTGAAACTCAAGCTTATCGTTCGTCTATTGTTTATCTTAACGGTGAATATTGGGGGCTTTACAATATTCGAGAGAAAGTCAACGAGCACTTTCTGGATGATAAAATCAATGTCACCAAGAGCGAGATTAATATCCTTGAACGTAATGGTGAAATTGTTGAGGGTACAAACCAAACCTACAATGAGTTAATTGAATTTGTCACTAATAATAGTTTAGCCAACTCAGCTAATTATGATGTTGTAGCTGATCAAATAGATATAGATAATTTAATCGCTTACCAAGTTGCTCAAATTTATTTAGATAACACTGACTGGCCGGGAAATAATATTAAATTCTGGAATTCACCCGAAACCAAATGGCGTTGGATCCTTTACGATACTGACTTCTCATTTGGGCGTCCATGGGAAGCTCCACCCTTTTACGACAATGACACCTTATCTCATGCACTAGAAGCAAACGGTCCAGGCTGGCCTAACCCGCCATGGTCTACTTTGCTTACACGCAAGTTAATGGAAAATACTGAGTTTAGAATCAAGTTTATTAACCGCTTTGCTGATGAGTCCAATACACGGTTTAAAGCCGATAGCGTTCGACAACATGTCGAAGCTATTGCAGCTTCTGTTGCCTCCGAAATACCCCAACATTTTGAGTACTGGAGCAGATGGGAAAATCGTTCTGTCTATTGGCAAAACCAATTTATGCTATCAACCTATGATGAATGGGTGGCTGAAGTTGATAAGATCAAGGAATTTACCGATAACCGTATTCCCTACCTAACTGATCATTTTAAAAACTACTTTAATATAGTGGATACCCATACGCTTACTTTGGAAATTAACAATACAGAAGGGGGATCTGTTCAGCTTAATTCGCTAATTCTTGATGGCTCTAGCTGGCAAGGTGAGTATTACGACAGTATCCCCATTTCAATTGAAGCTATAGCTAATGAGGGCTATGTTTTCTCTCATTGGGATGGTGTTACCGGGGAGTCCAGTGCAGCTTTAACAATTTCAATGACTGGTGATATGACGATACAGGCTATGTTTATTGCGCAATAGATAATTATTATTGGGTTATCAAAACCCCTCCACAGAGGGGTTTTTGGTATATGGCGGTGAGAGAGGGATTACTCAGGCTTAGCCTTCGCCCTTCGGGTCGCCATCACTCTATTCTGGCGCTGTCTCGCCCATTCGTGCTCGACTCGAACCTACGAGGCTTCTCACCCTCCTATACAGATAAAAAACCCCTCATTAGAGGGGCTTTGAAATTTGGCGGTGAGAGAGGGATTCGAACCCTCGAAACGCTATAAACGCTTACACACTTTCCAGGCGTGCTCCTTCAGCCACTCGGACACCTCACCGTTTTGAAGCCGCAAAACAATACACAAAGCCTGTTTATAAAGCAATGTAATTTATTGGGCTATTTCACGGAAAGTCAGTCATTCAGGTGCTAGTATATGATAATGATACGCAATATCTATTATGAAAATACTATCGACCTTATAAGCCTCCATCGACTTTCACAGTTTCTTATTGGTACTGTGATCATCATTGGTTGCTGGCATCATATTGACTCACGCTTATTAGCATTATCTATGTTATTCTGTCTATTAATCTATCAAACCACAATCCTAGTAATTAATTCGACCCAACAGTTAAAGCTAACAAGCAATATATTCAGCTCCGTCATTTATATGTTAGACGGAGTTGTCTGCGGGATAATATGTGTAATATGTATTTCTAACCACACTTTAGCCGTCAGTATCTGCGCTTTTTTTTTATTAATTTATTTACAGACACTGGGCTTAAGGGCTTTGTATGGGACTGTCAGCTTATTATGTACTGTTTTAATTTGTAGCTATGTCAATTTTGAAATCTATTCTTTGAAGAACATGTGCAAGCTAACCGGTTTTTGCGAGCATTCTATTTTTTTAATTTTGATTGCCTTTTTAATCATCTATTCGTATTTAAAAAATACCTATGATCATCGGCTTAATTCACATTTAAACCAACAATTTAATAAAAATAATATTCTGAAATCGCATATTTTTAGTCTTTCAAAGTATCTATCTCCAGAGATAAGTAAGTCCATTATTGCTGGGCATGAGGTCAGGGTTGCGTCTTGTGAAAAACAAATGACTATATTTTTTTCTGATATGACTGGTTTTTGTCAGTTATCGGAACAGCTAAGCCACGAAAAACTCACCTGGCTTATCAATACTTACCTTGAAGAAATGTCAGATATTATTTTTAAGTTCGGAGGAACACTGGATAAGGTAATAGGTGATTCTATTATGGTGTTTTTTGGCGATCCACATAGTCGAGGCGAGAGTAAAGATGCCCTCGCCTGTGTCACCATGGCGCTAGCTATGAATGAGGCAATGCAAAAACTTCATCATCAATGGCTAAACTCTGGTATTGAAAACCCGCCTAGCCATCGCATTGGGATTAATACAGGTAGCTGTAAAGTGGGAAATTTTGGAACAGAAACTAAGCTGGATTATACGGTAATGGGTGCTGCTGTTAATTTAGCGAGTCACATAGAATCTATTGCCAACAGCAATGAGATTGTTCTTTCTGAACAGACCTATCAACTGGTCAAGGATCGAATAAAATGTGAAAGAAAGCAGGATGATTCTGAATGGCTCGCTAAAAGCTTAAGGCTATATTCAGTAATCTAAACCTTAGCATTTAACGAGCCATATAATTTTGCTTATTCGTAATCCTTGATTGATGGGCAGGAGCAGACTAAGTTACGATCACCAAAGACGTTGTCTAAGCGCCCTACTGGCGGCCAGTATTTATTATCTTTGGTAAATTCTGATGGATAAATGGCTTTGCTTCTGGGGTATGCATGATCCCATTGATCTGCGGTTGCCACTGCCGCTGTGTGAGGAGCACTCACCAGAGGATTATCCTCTAAACTGTACTTGCCATCAGCCACTTCTTTTACTTCGTCAGCAATGGCCAACATAGCATCACAGAAACGATCAATCTCACGCTTTGATTCACTTTCTGTGGGCTCTATCATCAATGTGCCCGCCACTGGAAACGACATGGTTGGCGCATGGAAACCATAATCAATCAAACGCTTGGCAATATCGTCAACGCTTATGCCGGTTTGTTCTTTAATGTCCCGGGTATCAACGATACATTCATGGGCTACTTTGTTATTAGCACCAGTGAAAAGAATGCTGTATTTCGACTCTAGACGCTTAGCTATGTAATTGGCATTAAGAATAGCCACTTCTGTAGCCTGCCTTAGACCTGTATAGCCCATCATGCGGATATACATCCAAGTGATGGGTAGAATACTTGCACTACCAAAGGGTGCAGCTGAAATACGGCCACCGCGTCTTTTCTCTGAATCATCCTGCGGCAAGAATTCTTCTAAGTGAGAATTCACACAGACGGGGCCAACACCCGGGCCACCTCCGCCATGAGGAATACAAAAGGTTTTATGCAGATTAAGATGCGACACATCACCACCAAACTTGCCAGGCTGACAAACACCCACCATGGCATTTAAGTTTGCGCCATCGATATACACCTGACCGCCATGCTG
>JABBBH010000021.1 GCA_018607525.1 SAR92 clade bacterium | reverse complement strand
AGGGCCGCCGCCAAATTGCAACATCCTGCTAAAACCCAAGGTCCAAAATTCTGTTGGACTTAGACTTAAATGTGTACCAATCAGGTGCGGGCTTCCGTCATGCCATTGGTCGAGATATCTAATTCCGTTTTTCACCTTATCAAGGCGGGTATAAAATAGTTCAAAATTTGCCTGCCAAAAACGCTCAATAGGAGAAACCGTACTCAGGGTAATCGATGGGCCCATCTCGGCATTATTTGATATCAACTGAGAAGAAAAACTAAAGGGCGAATACCAATGCTCCCTGTAGCCCAGATCTAACTGTAAATTTCCTTTACTGAAGCCGACAAAGGTATTGTAGGGGACCAAAGAACCTGCATCAGCACGATATTCAACACCGGCTTGTACCAATGTATAGTCATTAGGTCGCCAGGAGCCCTCTGCGAAAGCCTGTAAATACTCATCAGAAGATAATCCTCGTTGATTGGCTATAGGCATTTTTTGATCTACGGAAACGCGGGCCACTAATCCTGCTCGACTCATTGAGTCATTAACTCGATAGGATTCTAATCCATTATTTACAGCCTGATAAAGCGATGGGTTTGTGCTTTCTATCTGGTTAAGTGCCCTATCAATATTGGCTATTGAGTACGGCTTTTTCATTGGATTGCCGCTTGTCAGTAAGAACAGATGGTCTATTTGATTCTGTAAATAATTATCTGCACCAATCGGTAGGTAAGCGGTTGGCGCGGCATTAACTAATGCGCTCACAAAAAAAATCATGCCGACAAAGCTTCGTAACACTGGGCTATCTCCTAATAGTAATTTAAGATCCTTAATATCATTGATATAAGCAGTTTTTATATCTAAACAGATGGCCACAATGCTAAGATAATAAGGATTATTTTAGGAATAATAAATGGTTCGCGCTACATATTCACTTGTTTTATATCTTTTGAGCCCGATAATATTTTTCCATCTTTGGAGTCGTGGCCTAAAGAACAAATCCTATCGCGGGCGCTTGGCTGAGCGCCTAGGGTTTTATCGCGGGCAACTCAAAACTCATAGCCTAGTACTTCACTGCGCCTCGGTTGGCGAAATCATGGCTGCCAGACCACTGATTAACAGGCTTCTCTCAGAAACCCCTAGTCAGTCACTAACTATCACCTGCAATACCCCCAGTGGCTCTGAGCAAATTGATAAGTTGTTTGGCGATTCCGTTCAGCACATCTATTTGCCTTTAGATTTTCCGGGCAGCGTGGCGCGTTTCTTAGAAAAACTAAATCCCAAGGCCTTGGTTATTTTAGAAACCGAGCTTTGGCCAAATTTAATCATTAAATCCAAACAGTATCAGCTGCCTGTTTTGGTTGTTAATGGCCGACTTTCTGCAAACTCTTTAAGCAAATACCAATTATTTTCATCATTAAGCAAACAATTAATGGGTTCTATTTCTATGGTAGCTGGGCATAGTGAAGAGGATCTTAGTCGCTTTAAGCAACTGGGGCTAGATGATGCCAAAGCTTCAGCTACTGGGTCCATAAAGTTTGATATTGGTATCACCGGTCAGGCTCGCAAAAACGCAGAAACACTCAAGGCCCAACTGGCTAATTATGATTTTGTTTGGGTTGCCGGCTCCACGCACCCAAAGGAACATGAGCAGATATTGAAGGCTCATAGTCAACTTAGCAAAAACATCAACAGCTTATTAATTATAGCGCCACGTCATATGGAGCAATTTAAGCCCGTTGCTGAGTTACTATCAGATTCAAAAATAGGCTTCGCCGAGCGCAGTAAGAACAACTTAAATGGACAGCCTGTTTTGCTCGCCGATAGCATGGGAGAGTTGATGACCTTTTTTGGCGTAGCAAACTGCGCATTTATTGGTGGCAGTCTTATCGACCGCGGGGGACACAATCCACTAGAAGCGGCGGCATGGTCTATACCGGTAATTACCGGCCCTAGCTACTACAACTTCGCACAGATTTACCCTCAGTTAATCGCCAATAAGGGCTGCATTGAGGTGGATTCAGCTAAGGCCTTAGGCGAACAACTAAAATTATTCGCAAGCCAGCCAGAGCAAGCCATGAAACAAGGGCGAAAAGCCCTTGGAATAGTTAAGCAAAACCAGGGAGCACTGGATAAAACGTTTAAACTTATATTAAAGTTCTTAAACTAATATCTAGAATTTACTACTGCCCGCAATGGACCGCCAAGTACTTCGCATGGTGATTTCTGTGTGCGGCGCCTTGAAGAAACCATGATAGTCACCCATGGGGTTAACCAAAATCAACTGAGTACTATGATCTACAGTGTAGTCATCGCCGCTGAGAGGCACCTGATTATAGGCCACATTAAGCTCTGCGGTTAGCCTGCGAATCAAATGCTTATTACCTGTGACACCGGTAAATTCTGAATTAAAGTAGGGCACATATTCGGCTAATTTTTCTACTGTATCGCGCTCTGCATCTAAAGAAATCATAACCACCTGAAGTCGCTCTTTCTCACTGTCCTTTAGCTTGCTGTAGGTGTCATTGAGCATGGCAAGGGTCGTTGGGCAGATATCTGGGCAGTGGGTAAAGCCAAAGAAAACAATAGTCCAGATGTCTTTCATCTTGGATTTATTAAATACCTGTCCTCGGTGATCCTGTAATTCAAAGTCGCTAAAAATTCTCGGCTTATCCAACACAATCGCGCCATTAATCTGCAGTTCTTCTTTAGACATAATAACGGGCTGATTCATACGCCATGCAAAGCCATAGATAACCAACAATATAAAGCCAATTAAGACCATAATAGTCATTCTAATTCTGTTTTTTTGTTCCATATTGATCAGACCTTGAATAGCGCGAGTAAAATTAAATTAAATACCTACCGACTGCACTAAGTAGTGATCGAGTAGCATAATGACAAACAGCAGCATCAGATAAAGAATGGAATATTTAAAGGTTCTCATTCCTGAATCTTTATTCAGCCACATCAGCGCGGAATAGAATAAAAAGCCTGCGCCTAAAATTAAGCATCCCGCTAAATACAGCCAGCCGAAAAGACCAGTGAGATAGGGCATAATTGTTACCACGATAAGCATCAGGGTATACAGCACAATGTTAATTTTGGTGTAGGTGTCGCCGTGAGTCACTGGCAACATAGGGATGTCTGCCTTGGCGTATTCTTCTTTGCGATGCAGTGCTAACGCCCAAAAATGCGGGGGCGTCCAAGCAAAGATGATCAGAACTAGCAGTAGTGCGTTGTAATGCACCTCGCCAGTTACTGCCACCCAACCCAGAAGGGGTGGCGCAGCGCCAGCTAGCCCACCAATCACGATATTCTGTGGCGTGGCTCGCTTGAGGTACATGGTGTAAATAAAGGCATAGCCAATAGAAGATGCCAACGTCAGCCAAGCTGTTAGTAAATTGGTGAAAATCACCAAAATAACAACACCCAACAGCCCCATTAACAGCGCAAAAATTATCGCTTGATTGGGACTAAGACGGCCCTTAGCAATAGGTCGATTTGCGGTACGCGCCATCTTTTCGTCAATATGTCGATCCACCACATGATTAACTGCCGCGGCAGCGCCGGCGCATAGGGCAATGCCTAGGTTACCAAAAATTAAAATATCCAGAGGCACGGCGCCAGGCGAAGCTAATAGCATGCCAATCAGCGAAGTAAGTAGCATCAGCACCACAACATTAGGCTTACATAGCTCTAAATAGTCTCGCCAGCTGACTCCAGTTTGATTATCTATTTTTGACTCCAACATATTCTCCGAATAAACGATTTAAATCGCTGAATTAACGATCAGGGGAGTATTTTAACAGATGTTTAAGGTCATCAAGCAGTCCATTCGCATCATTGTCTGCTGTAAAGTACAGAATCGCCTTATTATCTGGGGTTACCACAAAATATCGCGTGCTCACCATGTCCCAATCAGCGGAATTATTAACCAATAATTGCTTAAATTGGGCAGTATCAAGATCCGCTAACTGTAAAAATGGATGCTGTTCAGTCAGCCATTGTGTATCTAGTAATTGATTAGGGCTCTGAAGAAAAGTACGTTGCACGCGCCCCGTATACTTGCCTAGCAACATATGAATCTGACGGGTATTTAATAGAATGTCTTCGCAGACCTGACCGCAGGTATCACCACCCACAATAACAATTTGCCATTTAGGCTTTTCGCTGGCTGGAATCGCATTCAGCAAAGAACTGACATCAAGCGCAGGCTTTACTAGCTGACCCTGATTAGTGGTACCAAATAATTCAATCATTTTTTGCCGCTGTTCTTCAGACTTAGGCACCATAAGGAAACCAAAAGCGATAACTCCAAAGACAATTATCAGCATTAACCAAATTTGATATCTAAAACTTTTTTGTTTGGCATCCAATGACTTCTGATCTGACATAATTTATTCCTGTAATCTTATTCGGGTAGTTTATTTTTTCGTTGCTTCAGCCAGCTGGCAATATTTGAGTTAGCAATAATGGTCATTATCAGCAGGGTGATCGCCATAGCAAACCACTGCACAGCATAGCCTACATGTTTTTCTGGCTTAACCGCTACGGTTGTCCAGCCCGTTTTAAGCGCACCGATAGAATCTTGATCTAGGCGCAACTGGTAGGGCATAAAAGGCTCATTAAACAGCTCTTCTGCTCTCTCTAAGGTAATCCAGCCCACCCGGCTAGGCCAGTCTTGCACCTGACGAATACCGTCGTCTAAACGATAACCACCTTTTAAGGCTCGATACAGATAACCTCGCAACTGAATCTCACCTTCTATAGGCGAAATCGAGGGCAATATACCACGATCCAAAGAGGCTTCAACCCAGCCTCTATTAATCAACAATTTTTCTTTTGCACCCGATAATGTCACTGACTGTAATATTTCGTAACCCGGGCGGCCATTCTTCACCTTATTATCGAGAATAATGATGCGCTGATTGTCCACCTTGCCGCGAATCCATGCCAGTCGATACTGCTGGTCTTCACCAGTGACTAGCTCATCCGCGTTAATAACAGGGGGTAGCTGCTGGTTGCGCGCGTGATGATCAACAATCTGCTGTTTTTCATCCCCACGCTCCAACTGCCATGAGCCCAAACTAACTAAAAAGGGCAACATTAATAACGAAAACACTAATAACTTAGCGTTGGGTTGCCATTTAAAGCTATTAGTTTTTTGAGCCGAGTCCGTCATCTGTGGTTAAATGTTCCTATCTCAACAATGGATTCAATCATGTTACTAAAAGTCATTATCATCATTTTGTTTATCGGTGTCATTGCTAGCTTATTTGGCGGGCTGAATTTTCTCGTGAAAGACATGGGTAATTCAAGCAAGCGTTTACTTTACGCATTAGGCATTAGGATTGGCCTTGCCGGCTTACTTATTGCCTGCGTTATCTATGGCGTCTCCAGCGGGCAATTAAATAGTACCGCGCCCTGGGATCGTCAACTGCATCCCGAGAATGTTACTCCCTACCAACCGGCTACCAAAGAATAATAGCTCAAAAACCAAAACGGCCAGGCAATGCCTGGCCGTTTAATTCAAGCTACGACTGTTTTACGCCAAGACGTAAACAAATAAGAACAGTCCAACCCAAACCACATCAACAAAGTGCCAGTACCATGAGGCAGCTTCAAAACCAAACTGATCATCATTGCTAAAGTGCCCTTTAAGGCCTCGCAACCACTGTACTAACAGCATACAGGTACCCAGAGTAACGTGCGCCCCGTGGAAGCCGGTTAGCAAGAAGAAGGTAGTACCATAGATGCCCGTTTCAAGAGTCAAACCCATGTGCTGATAGGCATGAATATACTCTTCCGCCTGCAAGAATAAGAAGAAGATACCCAAGGCCACTGTAATACCTAACCAGGTATTAAACTTCTTGCGGTTATCATTTTTAAGGGCGGTATGAGCGATGTGAACAGTAACGCTAGACGTCATAAGAACAACCGTATTCCACAGCGGCAACCAGCTTAATAGGCTACTCCAACCAGGGAAGTTCATGTTTTGCTCAGGGCCTTTAAACTGTGCGTCTTCACCATTGGCCATTTGATCTGGCGTCACCATCACTGGCCATTCAGCTTGGTAGCCAGGCCATAGGATTTGGTTGTTTGCTGCAGCTGCGTCAGTAGGCGTATCGTCGAACAGGCCAATCGCAGCCTCACCACCTAACCAGGAGTTTGCAAATACTCTCACATAAAAGAGTGCGCCAAAGAAAGCGACAAAGAACATGAGCTCAGAGAAAATAAACCACAGCATACCCAGCACATAAGATTTTTTAAGCTGGTCATTGGCTAGGCCGCGCATATTTTCATCAATAACTATGCTCCACCACTTGTACATCACCAAAACCATGATCAGTAAACCGATCAGAAAAATCGTTGGCGAACCGCCCTCTATTACCCAGCTGGCTGCACCAAAAGCAAGAATACCCATACCGGTAGCGGTAATGATTGGTAGCTTACTTTGCTCTGGTACGTAATAACTACTTTCTGTTGACATCTGTGTTCTCCATTTCTAAACCTAGTGCTACTTTTAACTAAATCTCAGTTAGCTAAAAACTCACTGTATTTGTGAGACCGATAATTCTGAGCGGTCTGTTATATCAAATAATGTATAAGATAATGTGACTGTGTTCACACTATGCGGTAAATCTGGGTCTATGATAAACACTAGACCTAATTCTGCCTGATCACCTGCCGCCAAGGGCTGGCTATCAAAGCAAAAGCATGCGGTTTTATGAAAATAATCTGCCGCATTGTTTGGCAATACATTAGGTATAGCCTGTGCGATCATATCTTCACCGGTGGTGTTATGAGCGAAAAAATTAACCGCTCTTGATTCGCCTGGGTGAACAACAACACTGTATTCCATGGGGTAGAACTCCCAAGGCATTTCAGCGTTGTTAGTCGCCACAAACTGCACTTCCACCTGCCGAGAGGTGTCTACACGCACGTCTACCGCTTCGTATTTACCATCGGTTTTGCCACCAATTCCCGTAATCTCACAAAACAGATCATACAGCGGCGGCAAAACAAAAACGGCAAACAAAAACATAGCCACCGCCATTGCCACTAACTTGGCTAATAGTTTGCGATGACTAGTCTGCATAACCAATACCTATTTAACCTGTGGTGGCTTTTCAAAGGTGTGATAAGGCGCTGGTGTTGGAACTGTCCATTCCAAACCTTCTGCTCCTTCCCAAACCTCTGGCTTGTCCACTGGCTTGCCGTGAGTAATCGTACGCACAACATTAAATAGGAAGAGTATCTGAGCAGCACCGTACATAAATGCACCAATACTAGATACCATATTCCAATCAGCAAACTGAAGACCATAGTCAGCATAACGTCTAGGCATACCGGCTAGGCCCAAGAAGTGCTGAGGCATAAAGGTGATGTTAAAACCAATAAAGGCAATCCAGAACTGAACCTTACCCATAGTTTCGTCATACATCTTGCCACACCACTTTGGTAGCCAATAGTAAACCGCCGCAGTACCACTAAATACTGCACCAGCAACCATCACATAGTGGAAGTGGGCAACAACAAAGTAGGTATCATGGTATTGAATATCTGCCGCCGCAATTGACAGCATAAGACCGGTAAATCCACCGAAGGTAAACAGAATAACGAAGGCAATACTAAACAGCATCGGGGTTTCAAATGTTAATGAACCCTTGTACATGGTAGTAATCCAGTTAAATACTTTCACCCCGGTTGGTACCGCAATCAACATGGTGGCATACATGAAGTACAGCTCACCGGCGATCGGCATACCTACTGTAAACATGTGGTGCGCCCATACGATAAACGACATAAACGCAATCGATGCTGTGGCATAGACCATTGAAGAATAACCAAACAAAGGCTTGCGACTAAATGTTGGGATAATCTGAGAAACCACACCAAATGCTGGCAAGATAATAATGTAAACCTCAGGATGCCCAAAGAACCAGAATATGTGCTGGAACAGAACTGGGTCACCACCACCGGCAGCATCAAAGAAGCTGGTGCCGAAGTTGATATCCATTAACATCATAGTTACCGCACCGGCCAATACAGGCATTACAGCAACAAGCAAGAATGCAGTGATCAACCAGGTCCATACGAACATAGGCATTTTCATGTAAGTCATGCCTGGGGCGCGCATATTCATTACCGTAGCGATGATGTTAATTGAACCCATAATCGAGGATGCACCCATAATATGCACACCAAAGATAAAGTAGTTCACTGTATCTGGGGCATAGGTGGTTGATAGTGGCGCGTAGAAAGTCCAACCGAAGTTAGGGCCGCCACCTTCCATAAATAAGGTTGCTACAAGAATTGCGAACGCAAAAGGTAGAATCCAGAAACTTAAGTTATTCATGCGCGGTAGTGCCATATCTGGCGCACCGATCATCATTGGAATCAACCAGTTAGCCAGACCAACAAAGGCCGGCATAATGGCGCCAAATACCATGACCAATCCATGCATCGTAGTCATCTGGTTAAAGAATTCTGGTTTAATTAACTGCATACCCGGCTGGAATAATTCCGCGCGAATAACCATCGCGAAAGATCCACCCAAGATAAACATGGCAAAGCTGAACCATAGGTAAAGCGTGCCGATATCTTTGTGGTTTGTGGTAAATAACCAACGGCTTGCGTATTTTACCCAGCCGTCAGCTAATGTTGCGGGACCATGTGCCATATCGAAAACTCCCTATTTAGCTTGTTTGTAGTTAAGAACATCAACTGGCTGAGTAATATCACCCACATCGTTGCCCCAAGCATTACGCTCGTAATGAATAACTGCGGCTATATCAACTTCTGAAAGCTGATCCGCAAAAGATTGCATCGCAGTGCCAGGGATGCCGTCGACAACAACACGTAAGTGCTCAACAACTGGCCCCAAGGCAATCACACTGTTTTTAAGTGCTGGGAAAACGCCTGGAATACCTTCACCGTTGACTGCGTGACAGCCAGCGCATGAACGGTTATAAACCTCTTCACCCTGAACCATCAACTCATCAAAGGTCCACTGCTTACCAATAGTAGAGGCATATTCAGCCGCAGCCGCTTTCTTATCCGCTAGCCATTGGTCATATTCGGCCTGTTCTTTAACTTCAACAACAACCGGCATAAAGGCATGACCTGAACCACATAGCTCAGTACATTCACCCACATAGGTGCCTGGCTTGTCAGTCTTGGCCCAAGCAGAAGTAAATAATCCTGGTACCGCATCACGTTTCACGCCGAAGTCTGGAACCCACCAGCTGTGGATTACATCGTTACCAGTAATCAAAAAACGTACTTTTTTGCCTGCAGGAAGAACTAAGGGCTCAGTCACTTCACGAAGATAGTGTTCGCCTTTAGGCTCTCTGCCATAAATTTCGTCTTGTGGAGTACGTAGCTCACTCATGAACTTAACGTCTTCGCCAAGATACTCGTACTGCCACTTCCACTGATAGCCGGTTACCTTAATGTCGATATCTGCATTTTCAGTATCGTAAACTTTAAGAAGGGCTGTGGTTGCAGGAATGGCCATAACAATCAAAATAATTGCAGGGACAATAGTCCAAAGCAACTCAACAATTAAATTTTCATGGAAGTTTTCCGCTACAGCGCCGCGAGATTTGCGGTGGGCATACATAACGTAAAACATGAAACCAAATACAGCTACACCAATAACGGTACATATCCACATCATAACCATATGGATATCGTAGGCTGCCTGACTGACTTCTGTAACTCCTTGAGGCATATTTAGCTGACTAGCTGCCGACTCGGCATGTGAACTAACAGCTGAAACCAAGGCCAGTACTGCACCGAGGGGTCTCAAGAAAAGCGCTTGCGCTTTTTTCAACATCGCTTGTATCTCCGTGGTAAGTCTATGAACTCTCTACCCTGCTTCATGAAAGCGCCGCCGAGAAAAACAGGCGGACACTATTTGAGGCGCGGCATTGTACCAAACCTCGGTACTCTTCTCTAGGCTTATGCCTATGAATTTTTTCAATGTATACGCCATGATCAAACACCTTTAACTATCAAAACCTCAATAAAATCGTCTAAAAACCAACGCCAAATATCCACGCTGAATCTCCAGAAAACGAAAATTATTATTATTTTTAGAACGATTAGCCCGAGGGATCTAGTATTTTAACTGTCTGAGTGGGTTCAGATTTTGACCGCATACCTTTAGTGACTCTAGTAATAAGCTCATTGGGCGATGAAGAAACTCGAATTTCATCTAAAAATCCACAGCTAACGCACTCGCGATAATCTGTGCCATCCTTGCTATACGCCACTATCTTGTCCATTTTTGAACATTTAGGGCACACTACACCAGCAATAAATTGTTTTTTAGTTGAAAACGCCATCAAAAATTCACCACAATAGGCTTAGAGAAGTTTGTGTAGAATAACCAAACCAGCAATCTACATAAACAACTTACTATATTATAACCGCGGATAGCTATTATGGATCACTCAATAAGAAGTTTTAAAGGAATTAATCCCACTCTCGGAGAGCGAGTTTACATCGATCCGCAGTCAACGGTGATTGGCGACGTTCATCTTGGTGATGATGTTTCCGTATGGCCCGGCGCAGTGATTCGTGGCGATATGCACTCAATAAGAGTAGGCGCAAAATGCAATGTGCAAGACAATGCAGTACTTCATGTAACCCATGCTTCTGATTACAACAAAGACGGCTACCCACTGGTTATTGGCGAAGGGGTGATTATTGGTCATCGGGCTATTTTGCATGGCTGCACCCTAGGCAACCAGATTTTAGTCGGTAATGGCGCGGTGATTAATGATGGGGCAATCGTAGAAGACAACGTTATTGTCGGTGCAGGCTGTATGGTGCCGCCACGCAAAACCCTTGAAAGCGGCTTTATTTACGTGGGCAATCCCTGTAAAAAACTGCGCCCCCTGAGCGAAGACGAAAAGCAGTTTTTCAGCTATTCAGCCGCCAGCTACATTAGATTAAAAGATCAGTATTTATCCGAGCAGAGCTAGTCAGAACAAGACTACTTTGAAAGTTCGGCTCTAAGGTTAGCGATAACTGAAGCAGTCTCTGGGCGCACGTCGCGCCATAGGGCGAATGACTCCGCCGCCTGACCCACCAACATACCCAAACCATCGCTAACTAGGGCGCCGCGCTCGGTGGCCCATTGCATAAACGGCGTAGGCTCAGCGCCATACAGCATGTCATAGCAAGCAGTTGTCGCCTCTGGGTTGATAAGGCTATCTGGCAAAGGCGGCAAATCACCCTGCAGGCCGGCACTGGTACCATTAATAATCAAATCAAACTGTTGCTCACCCAGCATATCGTAGCCACAGCCCAGTAAATAACCCAATTCAGCAAAGCCCTTAGACAGCTGTAGCGCCTTATCCACTGTACGATTAGCAATCACCACATGTTGAGGCTGCTGTTCTAAGAGCGGCTCTAAAACACCGCGGACTGCACCGCCAGCACCTAAAATTAGAACTTTCTTATGACGAATCTGCCAACCAAGATTGTGCACAATATCATTGACCAGACCAACACCATCGGTGGTATCACCCAACACAGTGCCATCTGCTTGCATCGAGAGGGTATTAACCGCACCGGCACGACGTGCTCTCGGCGTGGTTCGCGCCACATAAGAATAGGCATCCTGCTTAAAGGGTACGGTAATATTTAATCCCTTGCCGCCATCGGCAAAGAAGGCATCCGCCGCCGCCTCAAAGCCATCCTCAGCAACCAGCTGTTTGCTGTAGCTTAAATCCTGCTTAGTTTGCTCAGCAAACTGGCGGTGAATTTCTGGCGATTTACTGTGCGCTATAGGGTTGCCAAATACGGCATATTTGTCTGTCATTAGATCCAGTCCCTATCCGTTAAATACTGTTCATATAGCTCAGCTTCCGCACTGCCTGGCTCTGGTTTGTAGTCATACTCCCAGCGCACCATAGGCGGCATAGACATAAGAATAGATTCCGTACGCCCACCGGTTTGAAGTCCAAACAATGTACCGCGATCATAGACCAGGTTAAATTCAACATAGCGACCACGACGGTAAAGCTGAAAGCTGCGCTCGCGCTCACCATAGGCCTGCTCGCGACGGCGCTGCATAATCGGCAAATAAGCCTCAATATAGCTATCACCAATCGCCTGCATAAAGGCAAAACTTTGCTCAAACCCTAACTGATTAAAATCATCAAAAAATAAACCGCCTACGCCACGCGGTTCGTCGCGATGACGCAAATAAAAATAGCTATCGCACTGTTGCTTAAGACGCGGATAAACCTCTTCCCCAAAAGGGTCACAGGCATTTTTGGCGGTTTGATGCCAGTGCTCGCAGTCCTCTTGATTGCCATAGTAGGGCGTTAAATCATAGCCGCCGCCAAACCACCAAACTGGGTCTTCACCGTCTTTTTCAGCAATAAAAAAGCGCACATTAGCATGGGAGGTAGGCATATAAGGGTTATGGGGATGAATCACCAGTGACACCCCCATCGCCTCAAAGCTACGACCGGCTAATTCAGGTCGACTCTGAGTTGCAGAGGCCGGTAACTGATCGCCAGAGACATGAGAAAAATTAACGCCGCCTTTTTCTATTATCTTGCCATCGGCAATCACGCGACTGCGACCGCCGCCGCCTTCAGGGCGAGTCCAGTTATCTTCTTGCCAAGCGCTGCCGTCTTCCTGCCCCAAGGCATCACAGATGCTATCTTGCAGACCCAGTAGGTAGTTCTTAACCCGTTGTTTATCAATCGTTTGCATATTAGCCTTTACGGATGATCTTGCCATTTAGTAAGTGTCGAATTTCACTAGGCGCACTAGCCGAGCCGATAGTGCCAGAGGTAATGGCATCTAATCTGCGCCCAAAGTAGCTTCTAACTTTTAACGAATGAGTCGCCTCGAGCAAACCCTGTGGGTTAGCCGATGTAGACACAATCGGACCACCAAAGGACCGACAAAGACTCGCCGCCAGCGGATGCGAAGTGACTCTAATTGCCAGTGTATCATGGTCGCCCACAATCCAATCCGGCGCTACGCCATTATGCGGAATCAACCAGGTGATCGGCTTACTGCTGGGTTGCTGTAACTGGTCTAACTGGGTGGCTGTTAGGCCCTCAGTGAAGGGCGAAAACTGTTGCCAATCACAGGCGATAAGAATCACCCCTTTGTGCTCAGGGCGACTTTTTAAACTAAGGATTTTAGCTACAGCTGAGTAGCTGTAGGGGTCACAGCCCAGTCCCCAGACCGCTTCGGTCGGGTAGGCTATCACCCCCTGTAAATGCAACTGATGCACTGCAAGGCTAGTATTAGTATGCCTGCTCCAGTTGATCACAAATTGACTCAGCTATTTTTTAGACGTTCCTGCAAGGCAGCGTCTTTAGCAAGAATCGCTTCGGCATTAGCCGCACGCTCAGCTAGCAGTTTTTGATGCATTTCAGTATCGGCAACACCAATAATCTGTGCCGCCAAGTAAGCTGCGTTTTTAGCGCCCGCTTTACCAATAGCGACTGTAGCTACAGGAATACCGCCTGGCATTTGAACGGTTGAAAGCAACGCATCAAGACCGTCCAATGAACCATTAATTGGCACACCGATTACCGGCTTAAGGGTTGTTGCAGACACTGCACCCGCCAAGTGAGCCGCCATACCTGCCGCGCAGATAAAGGCCGCACAACCGCGCTTATCAGCGTCGGTGACATAGCTGTGAGTGGCTGCTGGGGTGCGGTGCGCAGAAGTCACCTTCACCTCAAATGGAATATCAAATTTCTTAAGAATATCAAAGCTGGCTTCCATTACTGGCAAATCAGAATCAGAACCCATCAGGATGGCTACAAAAGGTTTACTCATAGTTTTAGTGATCTCCGTTAAAGACGCGCAGATTACCGAAACTTTAGCCTCTGCGCAATCCTCTATTTTAATCGAAAACGGTTACGTAAGCCTAGTAGTAATAAAAATAAAAGAGGGATGGCTAATAGGGTTTGCGCACCACCTAAAAATTTCAGCCCCCAAGGCAAGCATTCTATAAAATCAGACCAATAGACACGCTGAAGTCCTGTGATCTG
>JABBBH010000034.1 GCA_018607525.1 SAR92 clade bacterium | reverse complement strand
ATGAGCGGGCAAGGCAGGGGCTTTTAGATCCTCTGGTTGGCCGTGCAGACGAGCTCGACCGGGTCAGTCAAACGTTAATACGTCGTCGTAAGAATAACCCGTTATTAGTAGGTGAGTCTGGGGTAGGTAAAACAGCTATTGCCGAAGGCTTGGCACAGCTGATAGTTAAGAAGCAGGCCTCTGAGCCGCTACTAGACTATACCCTGTATTCTTTGGATCTAGGGGCTCTACTTGCGGGAACCAAATACCGAGGTGATTTTGAGAAACGGCTCAAGGGTTTAATTTCAGAGCTTTTGGCAATAAAGAAAAGTATTCTATTTATTGACGAAATTCATACCATTATCGGGGCAGGTTCAGCTTCGGGCGGAGTTATGGACGCATCTAACCTGCTTAAGCCACTATTGTCTTCCGGTGATCTGCGCTGCTTTGGTTCTACCACCTTCCAAGAATACCGAGAGATTTTTGATAAGGATCGTGCACTTTCTCGCCGTTTTCAGAAAGTTGATATCGGTGAGCCATCGGTAGCAGAGACTTACCAAATTCTTAAAGGTTTGCGTGAAAAGTTTGAAATCCACCATGATCTTAAATATACCAATACTGCGCTAAAGGCGGCAGCTGAACTTTCTAGCAAACATATTACCGATCGCTTTTTGCCCGATAAGGCAATTGATGTGATCGATGAAGCGGCTGCATTTCAGCGATTACAGCCGAAGAGCCGACAAAAAAAGACCATTGGTGTCACCGACATTGAAATCATTATCGCTAAGATTGCGCAAATACCGGCCAAAACTGTTTCTTCCTCGGATAAATCAAAACTTGAGGGCTTGGTTGACCAATTAAAGCTTGTAGTATTCGGTCAAGATTCCGCCATCGATGCCTTAACGACTTCTATTAAGCTTGCGAGGGCAGGTCTTAGAGAAGGCGAGCGTCCCATTGGTAGTTTCTTATTTGCTGGGCCTACGGGTGTGGGTAAGACCGAAATGAGTCGTCAGCTCTCTAAATTAATGGGTATTCCCTTAATTAGGTTTGATATGTCTGAGTATATGGAGCGCCATGCCGTATCACGCCTTATCGGGGCTCCACCTGGCTACGTGGGTTTTGATCAGGGCGGTCTCCTCACTGAAGCTGTGGCACAACAGCCTCATTCAGTGGTGTTATTGGATGAAGTTGAAAAAGCTCACCCAGATATCTTTAACTTATTGTTGCAGGTTATGGACCACGGCACGCTAACGGATAATAACGGCCGTAAAACTGATTTCCGTAATGTTATCTTGATTATGACCACCAATGCCGGTGCTGAGACATTAAATAGAGCCTCAATTGGCTTCTCTACTCAGGATCATAGCAGCGATGCAATGGGAGATATTAAAAAGACCTTTACGCCGGAATTCAGGAATCGTCTGGATTCTGTGGTGCAGTTTGGCAGCTTGCCGCCTGAGGTTATTAAAACAGTGGTTGATAAATTCTTAGTTAAGCTTCAGGGTCAGCTGGATGATAAAAAAGTATTCCTCACAGTCGACGAAGAGGCTCGTAACTGGTTAGCGGTTCAGGGCTATGACACTAAAATGGGTGCGCGACCTATGGATAGGCTTATCCAGGAGAAGATTAAAAAGCCACTAGCAGAAGAGGTGTTATTTGGCGCACTCAGTCACCGCGGTGGCAATGTTCACGTAACCGTTGCCAATGATGCGTTAAAAATTAGTATTGATGCTATGGAGCTTTCTGAGGCCTAAATAAGGAATAGGTCGAAAGCTCCACAGAGTAGGTGACTTACCGCTCGCGGAAAGTGATTCTACCTTTAGTAAGGTCATAAGGTGTCATTTCAACCTTAACCTTGTCACCGGTCAAAATACGAATATAGTGCTTGCGCATTTTGCCAGAGATATGTGCAGTAATAACGTGGTCATTCTCGAGCTTAACTCGAAACATGGTATTTGGCAGGGTATCAATAACCTCACCGTCAAATTCAATATGATCTTCTTTAGCCATAAGTCAATTATAGTAGTACGTTGTGAAAAGCGCGCAGTTTGCCTTAAATTACCCAATATAGCAAAGTGATTTTGCTGGTTTGCCTAGCCATTTAACGATGTAGAATCAGGATTCTGCCACATAATCTTTTGATCTCTATAGCGATGTAAATGCGTCAAAAACTCATTTCTAGATAATAGCTTAGCACCCATACGTATTAGGTGGTCGGTTTCTAGCTGACAATCAAGAAGTTTAAAGCCCATATTTATCAGATGCTTACATAAATAAACTAATGCTATTTTTGAGGCATCAGTGGCGCGGCTAAACATGGACTCACCACAGAAAACTGCACCCATAGCTACACCATAGGCGCCGCCGATAAGCTCTTGATCGCGCCAAATCTCAACAGAATGGGCATGCCCCTGATAATGTAATTCGCTATAGGCATCCATCATTTCTTGATCAATCCAGCTGTCTTCGTCAGTATCTTTACGTGAACAGGCTTCTATGACTGCCTGAAATGAATGATTAAAGGTAACCCTAAAAGCCTGCTGACGCAGTGATTTCTTGAGGCTTTTGGAGATATGTACTGTGCTGGGCTCGATAACGCAGCGGGTTTGTGGTGACCACCAAAGAATAGGGTCACCTTCGCTATACCAAGGGAATATCCCTTGGTAATAGGCGGAGAGTAGGGTGTCTGAGTTTAGATTTCCCCCTGCAGCCAGTAGGCCATCAGGTTCATCTAATGCCCTATTAGGGTCAGGAAATTGCGGGTTATTCTCGTCTAAAACGACTAATTGCATTAGTCGTCGAGGAACCTTTCAGCATCTAGCGCCGCCATACAGCCGGTTCCAGCGGATGTAACCGCTTGGCGATAAACATGATCAGCAACATCGCCAGCAGCGAATACACCCTTAATACTTGTTTCCGTAGCATTACCAGCCATGCCGCCAGCAATAGTGATATAGCCGTCTTTCATGTTGACCTGGTCAGCAAAAATATCAGTATTAGGCTTATGTCCAATAGCAATAAAGACGCCAGCAACCTCAATCTGTTGGGTATTGCCGTCGTTATCGGCTAATTCAAGCCCGGTTACACCAGCATCATCGCCTAGAACCTCTTTAAGGTTATGGTTCCATTCGATACTAATATTTCCATCACGCTCTCTCTCAAAGAGCTTATCTTGGAGCATTTTCTCAGCGCGTAATGAATCGCGACGGTGAACTAAAACCACTTCCGAACAAATATTAGAAAGGTAGAGTGCTTCTTCTACAGCAGTGTTGCCGCCACCAATAACCGCAACCTTTTTGTTTCGGTAGAAAAAACCATCACAGGTAGCACAGGCTGAAACGCCTTTACCCATAAAGGCCTCCTCAGAGGGTAGGCCAAGATATTGCGCTGATGCACCCGTAGCAATAATTAAAGAATCACAGGTATAAGACTGCGTACCCACAAGCTTGAAGGGGCGCTGTGTAAGCTCTACCGATTCGATATGATCAAAGATTGTCCTGGTATCAAAACGCTCAGCATGGCGTTGCATACGCTCCATAAGCTCTGGACCCTGAACACCTTGATCATCCCCAGGCCAGTTATCGACGTCTGTAGTTGTCGTCAACTGACCACCCTGTTGAATGCCAGTAATAACCACAGGGTTTAGATTAGCTCTTGCAGCATATACTGCGGCAGTCCAACCAGCGGGACCTGAGCCTAGAATAATAAGGGGATAATGTTGGGTGTCAGACATAATTTTTTCTCTGAATTTAGTAGTAACGTTAGCGGATATTTCTATCTATAGGGGTGCTATGATAATCTTTCCTGCAGAACTCACCAATTACTTTTTTATATTCTTTATATAGTCTATTAATATCGTGAGACAGGGCGTGGTGTTTACACGAAATTAAGCTACAATTAAGCCTTTATAGAGCAAACAGGGACTACTCCATTGAGTAATAAAAAAACCAAACAAAAAAACTCGACTCCCAACGCGCAACCCAATAATGATTCTAGGTCGAAGCAACTTCTAACTGAGGGTGCGCTTATTGGCTCAATTGCCCTCTGTCTTATTATGATGGTTGCTCTTTTGAGCTATTCACCCACAGACCCTGGCTGGTCAAAAACCGCAACCAATCAGCAGGTGTTAAATGCTATTGGGCCGGCAGGAGCTTTATTTGCTGATATATTGTTTAACCTGTTTGGTGCAATGGCCTATCTCTTTCCCTTATTACTTGCCGCTAGGGCGCTGCTGATTCTCCGTACCTGTTTACTAAAAGAGGCTCTGCCTTTTGATTCAGTAACCTTTAGCTTACGCATGATTGGCTTTGTGTTAGTCATGGTGAGTGCCACTTCATTAGCTAACATTCAATTTAGCGATAGCTTAACATCCTATCCATCAGGTTTTGGCGGTGTTCTAGGCAAAACGATTAGTGAGTCGGTACTCGAGGTGTTTAGCTATACCGGTGCTAGCGTAATCTTGCTATCCCTTTTTCTATTTGGTCTTACCGTATTTGCTGAAATCTCATGGATTCTATTAATTGATTCATTGGGATCAGCGGCCATCATTTGCGCAGGCTGGGTTTCTAGAACCTTTTCTGAATTTAGACGCAAACAATTAGAAAAAAGCATTGCCCGTGAAGCTAGGGCTGAACGAACTATCAAAGTCGAGGCTGCCAGTAAAAAGATATTCAAACGTTCACCGGTCACTATTAGCCCTCCTGAAGTTAAGGCAAAGATCAGTAAACGCGCTGAAAAGGAAAAACAACAGCCACTCTTTGTCGATGAAAAGTTAGTGGGTGTTTTACCCCCACTTAACCTCTTGGATGCGCAGGACAAATCAAAGAATACGGGCTTCTCCAATGAATCACTGGAACATATGTCGCGCTTGTTAGAAGTGAAGCTACAAGACTTTGGCATCAGCGCTACAGTGGTTGAAGTGTTGCCTGGCCCGGTAGTAACACGCTTTGAAATTCAACCTGCGGCAGGGATTAAGGTTAGTCGTATTAGTGGTTTAGCCAAGGATTTAGCAAGATCTATGGCTGTAATCAGCGTTCGAGTGGTTGAGGTTATTCAGGGTAAATCTGTGGTTGGCATTGAAATCCCTAATGAGACTAGAGAAATGGTTCGCCTCAGCGAGGTGCTTAACTCAGACGCCTATGACAATTCCAGCTCACCCTTAACCTTAGCCCTAGGTAACGATATTGCTGGCATACCCGTGGTCGCCGATCTGGCAAAAATGCCTCACCTACTAGTTGCAGGGACTACCGGCTCTGGTAAATCCGTGGGTATTAATGCCATGTTACTAAGCCTACTGTTTAAGGCTTCCCCGGATGAAGTTAAGCTGATACTGATTGATCCAAAGATGCTTGAACTCTCTGTTTATGACGATATTCCTCATCTATTAACCCCAGTGATTACTGACATGAAAGATGCCTCTAGCGGGTTGCGGTGGTGTGTAGGCGAAATGGAACGCAGATATAAATTAATGGCGGCACTGGGTGTACGTAATATAGCTGGCTATAATCGCAAAATTGAAGATGCGATAAAATCAGGCAATCCTATTACCGATCCACTCTGGGTATTTAATCCTGAAGAGATGGGCTGGGACGAAACTCAGGAGGCACCAGAAGCACCTACACTCGAGTCCTTGCCTTATATCGTCGTAGTGGTAGACGAATTTGCCGATATGATGATGATTGTTGGCAAGAAAGTTGAGCAGCTGATTGCCAGAATTGCGCAGAAGGCGAGGGCCGCAGGAATACACTTAATTCTTGCCACTCAGCGTCCATCGGTGGATGTTATTACCGGTCTTATCAAGGCGAATGTGCCTTCGCGTATTGGCTTCCAGGTCTCATCAAAAATTGATTCAAGAACCATTCTTGATCAGGGCGGCGCAGAACAGTTATTGGGCCATGGCGATATGCTTTATCTTCCACCGGGAACCAGTGTTCCCGAGCGTATTCATGGCGCCTTTGTGGATGATCATGAGGTACATAAGGTTGTAGCCGATTGGAAACGCCGAGGTCAGCCAAATTACCTTGAAGATATTACTGACGAGTCAGCGAGCTCTGGGGTTGTTGTCCCTGGCTTTAGCGCCAGTGATGAGGGGCAAGAGGATGGTGAGAGCGACCCCCTGTATGATGAAGCGGTGGCATTTGTACTTGAAACTCGTAAAGCTTCGATTTCCTCGGTTCAGCGTAAATTACGTGTCGGCTACAACCGAGCAGCAAGGCTTATAGAGCAGATGGAAGCCAGTGGTGTGGTAAGCGCCATGGGAACTAATGGCAGTCGCGAAGTTTTAGTCCCTGCGGGTAACCACTAACTGTAATGGGCTTAAAGAATCTATTGCGATGCGGCCTATTGGTTTTTGTATGCCTTCCCATCACAGCGAATGCCGAAACTGCGGCACAGAGGTTACATCTGTTACTCAAACCAATGAATAGTTTGAGTGCAGATTTTACCCAGAAAATTATGGGGCAGGATAACAATCAACTTCAGCGCTTAACCGGAAATCTCAGTCTAAAAAAACCCAACCAGCTGCGCTGGAATGTGCTTGCTCCCATGCCACAACTGGTTATTTGCGATGGCAAACTGGTTTGGCTGTATGACCCAGATCTTGAGCAGGTGGTTATTCAATCTTTTTCTGATGACTTTATGGCTAACCCGATCAGTATTTTATTGGGCGACCTCGACCAGTTAAATCGCGATTTTACGGTATCACTGATTTCCGATGATAGGTTCTCTCTTAAACCTAAACAGAAAAATTCCCTATTCATGGCTATTCAACTGAGGTTTATCGATAGTGTTTTAAGCCGCATAGATTATCAGGACAACTTTGGACAAAACACCCAATTAACCCTAAGCCAGGTTAAGCTTAATCCTCAATTTTCAAAAACCGCTTTTGTTTTCGACATCCCACAGGCTGTGGACATAATAAATCATGCCAGATGATCTTTTTACACAGCCAGGATACCAACCCCTTGCTTCACAACAGCGTCCATCAAGCCTTGAGAATTTTGTAGGGCAGTCACATCTACTGACTCAGGGTAAACCCTTAAAAGAAGCGATTAGTAGTGGCATGCCTCATTCAATGATTCTATGGGGCCCGCCAGGCGTTGGGAAAACTACCTTAGCCAGAATTATTGCTGATTCTGCTGATGCCCATTTGGAATCTATTTCAGCGGTATTATCCGGGGTTAAAGAGATAAGAGCGGCCATTGCCACTGCGCAACAACAGCGGGATATTCATAACAGAAAAACGATTCTATTTGTTGATGAGGTCCATCGATTTAATAAGTCTCAGCAGGATGCTTTTTTACCTTTCGTAGAAGATGGCACCCTTATTTTTGTAGGTGCCACCACTGAAAACCCCTCATTTGAACTGAATAATGCACTGCTATCACGCTGTCGGGTCTATGTTTTAAAGTCTCTGGATATAGAAGATATTAAAGGCATTATAAATTCTGCTTTACCGGCATTAAGTTCCACTACTAATAACGTCCTAGGCATGGACCCAAAGGCATTGGACCTTTTGGCTAATGCGGCAGATGGTGATGCACGCCGCGCTCTTAATTTGTTAGAGATTGCCTCAGATCTTGTTTCAGATAATAACCCCATTATTGATATTGTAATCGTGCAACAAATTCTCGTCGGTGATATGCGGCGCTTCGATAATAAGGGTGAATATTTTTACGATCAGATTTCAGCCCTGCATAAATCGGTTCGCGGCAGTGACCCTGATGCATCCCTTTATTGGTTATGTCGCATGTTAGATGGCGGCTGTGATCCACTTTATATAGCCCGACGTCTGGTTAGAATCGCCAGTGAGGATATTGGTAATGCAGACCCAAGAGCTTTGGAAATTACCCTTAATGCCAGTCAATCACAGGAGCGTTTAGGCAGTCCTGAGGGTGAGCTTGCTTTAGCGCAGGCAACGGTTTACTTAGCCGTAGCAGCCAAAAGTAACGCCGTGTATAACGCCTATAAAGCGGCAATGGCAGACGTAAAATCACTGCCTAGTTATGAGGTGCCCATGCATTTAAGAAACGCTCCCACCAAACTTATGAAAGATTTGGATTATGGCAAAGATTATCGCTATGCACATAATGAAGAGGGTGCCTATGCCCCTGGTGAAAAATACTTACCTGAAGCAATTGAAGATAAACAATATTATTTTCCCACAGAGCGTGGACTTGAAGGTAAAATAGCAGAAAAAATGGCTTATCTTCGATCCCTTGATCTACAAAAAAAGGAAAACTAGCCCATGCATTGGTTATTTATAGCTATAGGCGGCGCCTTGGGAGCTATGGGGCGTTACTGGGTAAGCAGCTGTTTACTTCCCATAAGTTCTTATAAATTTCCCTATGCTACGTTTTCTGTGAATGTTGTTGGTAGTCTGTTAATGGGTATCCTGTACGTATTAATTGTCGAGCGGGGTGGTTTACCGGAACAGGCACGGCATCTATTAATGGTAGGGTTTTTGGGGGCCTTTACAACATTTTCAACATTCTCGCTTGATGCTATCAGTCTGTGGCAAAATGGCGGGCAAACAATGGCATTGATCTACGTTTTTTCTACTGTATTTTCATGCCTATTAGCTATAATTGTCGCCATCTGGCTAACTCGACTGCTTTAAGGAACATACCATGCTTGACCCGAAACTATTGCGTTCGGAACTTAACACCATTGCCCAAAGCCTAAAAATTAAAGGCTTTGAGCTTAACTGTGACGAATTTTTATCCCTTGAAGCACAACGAAAGTCACTGCAGCTAGAAGCTGAAGCCATTCAGCAAGAGCGTAATGCCTATGCTAAAAGTATGGGTAAATTGATTGGTCAGGCAAAGGCTAATGGAGAAGATATAGAACCTTTAAAGGCTCGCGGTGAAGCGCTTAAGAAAGATAGTACAGATGCAGATGCGGCCTTAGCCCTAGTACAAGGGCAACTGGACGCGTTGTTACAGGGAATTCCTAATATCCCAGACTCATCAGTACCTGAGGGGCAGGACGAGGAAGACAATATAGAAGTTAGACGCTGGGGCACACCTAAAAGTTTTGATTTTGAGGTCAAAGATCATGTTGACCTTGGCGCCAATCTAGGTGGTCTGGATTTTGATACAGCGGCTAAAATCACCGGTTCAAGATTTGCCAAAATGAGTGGCAGTATTGCTAGGCTTCATCGTGCCTTAACCCAATTTATGCTGAATACCCATATCGAAGAGCATGGTTATGAAGAGGTTTATGTTCCTTATATAGTTAATGCCGATTCATTGTTTGGAACGGGTCAATTGCCTAAGTTTGAAGAAGACCTCTTCAAGTTGGATGACGAGCGTAATTATTACCTGATTCCAACCGCAGAGGTTCCGGTTACTAATATCCACCGCAATGATATTGTTGATAGCTTACCGATCAAATATGTCTCACATACGCCATGCTTCAGAAGCGAGGCGGGCAGTAGTGGTCGCGATACCCGAGGCATGATTCGCCAGCATCAATTCGAAAAAGTGGAGATGGTGCAGTTTGTTCATCCCAGTGAATCAACACAGGCTCATGAAGACCTGACAGCTCAGGCTGAGTCTCTGCTACAAAAATTAGACTTACCCTACAGAACCGTAGTGCTCTGTGGCGGCGATCTAGGTTTCTCTGCCGCTAAAACCTTTGATATCGAAGTTTGGTTGCCCTCACAGGATACCTATCGTGAGATCTCTTCTTGCAGTAACTTTACTGATTTCCAAGCGCGACGCATGAAAGCTCGGTTTAGAAATGCAGAGGGTAAAACTGAATTCCTGCATACCCTTAATGGCTCAGGTCTTGCGGTAGGACGAACATTAATTGCAGTGCTAGAAAACTACCAGCAGGCTGATGGTTCAATCGCTATCCCAGAGGTTTTACAGCCGCTTATGGGTGGTTTGACTCAGATTAGCTAATGGACTTCTTGCCGCTATTTCACAACTTAAAATGCCGTCGCGTTATTGTAATTGGCGGCGGTGAAATCGCCCTACGTAAAGTACGATTAGTGGCTGAGGCAGACGCTTACATTACCATAGTGGCTAAAGAAATCTGTGCCGATCTTATCGAGATGCATGATACGAATACTAAAAAAGGTATTCATAATCTTGAATTAATCACCGCCTCATATCAGCAACAGCATATCGAGAATATCCCAGATGCCGTACTGGTGATTGCCGCGACTAATGACCCTGAGCTTAATCGTGAAGTTTCTAAGCATGCTCAGCAGGCGCATATGTTATCCAATGTGGTTGATGATCCAGGTTATTCAACGGTTATTTTCCCCTCAATTGTTGATCGATCCCCCATTCAAATTGCTATTTCAAGTGGCGGTGATGCTCCGGTGCTTGTGCGTTTGATTCGCACCCAGCTCGAAAGTCTGTTTCCTGCTGGTATGAGTAAACTGGCGGCATTAGCCGGAAGTTTCCGCGAAAAGGTTAAAGCTAAATTCTCTAATGGTGCTGACCGAAAAGCATTCTGGGAAGAAGTCTTTGGCGGCCCCATTGCAGAACAGGCCTATAGTAATAATTTGCATGAAGCTGAACGTTTACTAGCAGAAAAGCTAGAAACCACCGAGGAGTTTAAAACCGGTGAAGTCTATCTTATTGGCGGTGGCCCTGGGGATCCCGATCTACTGACCTTTAAAGCTATTCGTTTAATGCAACAGGCTGATATTGTCCTTTACGATCGTTTGGTGTCCAAACCGGTACTCAATTTAGTACGCCGCGATGCCACAAGGATTTATGTGGGCAAAACTGCCGGCGACCATCCAGTAACCCAAGAAAATATCAATCAAAAAATGGTGGACTATGCCCTTGAGGGTAATCGTGTGGTGCGCCTTAAGGGTGGTGATCCCTTTATCTTTGGGCGCGGCGGTGAAGAACTAGAAACTCTAGCAGAGCAGGGCATCCCTTTTCAGGTGGTTCCCGGCATTACAGCAGCATCGGGCTGCGCGAGCTATGCTGGTATTCCTTTAACCCACCGCGATCATGCGCAATCTGTTCGATTTATTGCGGGGCATCATCGTTCGGGTAAGTTAGAGCTTAACTGGCAAGAACTGGTGCAGCCTAATCAAACCTTAGTTTTCTATATGGGACTAAATGGGCTTGAAACTATTTGCCAACAATTGCAGCAACATGGACTAGACACTGAAACCCCTATCGCACTGATTGAGAAGGGCACCTCTGATAAACAGCGAGTATTTACTGGCGATTTACACACATTACCCAAAATAGTACGCGAAGCAGAGGCCAAGGCGCCAACATTAATTATTGTGGGTACAGTGGTTAGTCTGCATAAGAAGCTAGACTGGTTTAATCTGAGTTCAGATAAATAATATGAGTAAAGAATTCGACTTTGATCTTTTTGTTATTGGCGCCGGCTCCGGTGGGGTAAGAGCTGGGCGAATGGCAGCGGCAAAAGGTAAAAAGGTCGCTATCGCCGAAGTATCAGACCTTGGTGGTACCTGTGTAAACGTCGGCTGTGTTCCCAAAAAACTGTTTGTTTATGCCTCGCAGTTTCCTGAGCTGTTTCATGCCAGTCAGGGCTATGGTTGGAATATTCAGCAATCCCAAAGCTTTAATTGGGAAACCCTTAGAGACAACAAAACCCAAGAAATTAGGCGTCTTAACGGTATCTATCAGAACCTTCTAAGTAATAGTGGCGCGCAGATAATTAAGGGTAGAGCGTCCCTAGAGAGCCCAAATCAGGTTTCTGTTAACGGCCAGACCTACAGTGCCGAAAATATCCTCATAGCCACGGGCGGCTGGCCCTATATTCCAGAGTTTGAGGGTAGTGATCTGGCTATAAGCTCCAATGAAATGTTCACACTTGAACAGTTACCTGAAAAAGCAGTGGTAGTTGGTGGTGGCTATATCGCGGTTGAATTTGCCGGAATCCTTAATGGACTAGGTGTTAAGACTGATCTAATTTACCGGGGTGACAGGTTATTAAAGTCATTTGACCCACAGTGCTCCGAAAAAGTCACTGAGGGCATGATCGCCAAGGGCGTCAATATTCATCTTAATACTGAAGTACGCTCAATTAGTGGGCAAGAAAGCACACTAACTGTTCATTTAAATAACAACCAATCCCTAGAGGCTGGTATTGCTCTCTATGCCACCGGTCGCAAAGCTAATACCCAGGGTTTAGGGCTTGAGAATACTAAAATCAAAACCCAGTCCAATGGTGCAATTGTTGTCGATGACTATTTTAAAACCGCAGAACCTAATATCTATGCCTTGGGTGATGTGATTGACCGTGTTCAGCTAACTCCTGTAGCCATACAGGAATCAATGCTTCTTTTAGAGCAGCTGTATGGTGAAAGAAAGCCGCGAATGGATTATGACAACATTCCAACCGCGGTATTTAGTCAGCCAGAACTAGCTACAGTCGGTCTTACCGAACAGCAGGCAAGGGACAAATATAGCAATATAAAGGTCTATGAATCTGATTTTCGTCCGATGTTTGAAACCTTAGGCCAGGGAAAAGGGCGGGTTTATATTAAATTAATAGTCGATAGCGCCACAGATAGGGTTGTTGGCTGTCATATGGTAGGTGAACATGCCGCAGAAATTATTCAGGGTATTGCCATTGCCATTAAAGCAGGAGCCACGAAAGCTAACTTTGATCAAACCATGGGTATTCATCCCACAGTGGCTGAAGAGTTTGTGACTCTTAGGTAAACCCGCTAAAAATCGCTCTTAGCGCGCTCTAGCAGTGAATATTGTAGATATTTGATGTCTGACAGGGTTTTATCGCTTTTTGGGTCAGCATCCACATAGAGTAGCAACAGTCCCTGCAATAACTGCCAATATACCGAAGATAATCGTTCTGACTCCAGAGTTGAAACACAGATATTCAGATCTATAAATATCTCACCCAAGGCTTTAATTAACTGCTGTTTAAACTCAAACTTAAGTGAATTGAGCTCTGGCAGGGTATTAATAGCGTTGATTAGCGGAAGGAGAGGGCTGTGCTTTATAAATAAAGACTCAAATACTTCAGTGATCAATACCACAAAATCCTTAATAGCCACATTGCTTAGATCTCTTTGACCTATTTCTTCAAGCTCATTCAGTACAGTCTGAATCCAGTTTTCCGCTAGTGAATGCAGAATGGCATGTTTGTTAGGGAAATAATGATACAGCGTTCCTACAGAGATACCGACAGCCTCAGCTACACGAATCGTAGTTAACTCATCAACGCCCACAGTTTCTAGAAGCTCAGAGGTCGCCTTTAAAATCTTATCACGCTGTCTGTGCGCTCTCTGCTGTACTGGTACATTTCTGGGTGAAAGCTTTTTACTCATATTCAATTCTCTAGATAATCTTAAACCGTTGCAATGACTGACATCCTAGCACTTATTCGAATTAATATTCAATAATATTTGAGTGTTTATTCGAAAATATACCTATGCCTATATTACAACGGTGTTAACGGAGTTCTGGTTCAAATATGGGAGTAAAATAACCCTAAATTAGCTGACAATAGGATATGACTGGGGCGACTTGATCAAGAACCAATAGAATAATTAACTTGAATTCACCCAATACAGCGGGTAAATGAGGGCAATAAAAAGGGATTTTAAATGAGTACCAGGTGCTGAATGCGGAGAAAGAAGGGGCTGCTTATACTTAAAGTAGATTCTAGATTAATTTAATAAGTTACTATTAAACATCTCTATCTTTACCGCTTCTAGCACGCTCCTTCATATCAGATTGGATATAAACCTGATCGGTAGTACCCATGCTGGCGTGACCTAAATCATCGGCCATATGCTTTAAAGGGCGGGTGGCAATATCTTGAGAAGCGCCCGTATGACGTAACCAATGGGTGGTGGCCTCACCTAGAGCTCTGGCTTCATCAGCAAAGCCTTCAGCTAACATCTTGTCAAAGGCCATATCAAAGGCTTCTTGCACAATTCGCCTTAGCTGGCGTGATGTCATGCCACCAGTGCCACGGTTTTTTGATACTAGCGCAGCATTGGTATTAAAGTTACTGCTGGCCTCTGATCTATAATTCTTATAGCGCTTGATATAGGGAAAAAGGGCACTTGGAACTGATATATCCCGTAGTTTATTGCCCTTACCTAGAACCTTAAGCCAATGGTTACCATCTGAATCCTCCCAGAAATGCTGCCATACTGGTTGCCAATTAGATCGGTCTGAAAGCTCAGAAACGCGCATATACAGGCTTTTTAGCAAGGAAACCACAAACAGCATACGTTCATAGCTAGAATCAGCATTAGCCGCGCTTTCTGCACAGCCAAGCACATAGTCCCACTGAAGAT